>NCCR01000137.1 GCA_002279765.1 Verrucomicrobia bacterium 12-59-8
GCGGCGTGGAAGGCGTCGAGGAATTCCTTGCGCTCGCGCTCATTGGTCGCGTTGCGGTTCATGGACATGGACTCGCGCAAGTCGGCGATCTCCGCAGCACCGGCACCGGACTTGATCGCCTCATTCATCGCCTCTGCATCGATGGCACAGCGGGGTGCGAAGCCGTAGCTTTCAAACACAACCGAGCCGAAATGCAGCTCCCACGCGTGGTCAATCTGCGCCTGCGTGGGCTTGAGCAGGCCGAGTGCGATTTCGCGTGGTTTGTCGATGGCCGGATTGCCCGTGATCCATGATTTTTTGGCCTCCTGCGAGCGCACGTGGATATTGAATCCACCGCCTGCAAGGGCGGCGAGGGGCAGGCTCTGAAGCAGGCGGCGGCGGGAGAAAGGAGCGTTCATGAGAGAGAACAAACGCATCCGCCCGGGCATTTTAGAGCATCAATTCCAAGCTTAACGGCGCAGCTTTTTCTTCAAACGCATCCAGGTGGGGACGTCCAGGTCTTCGCCTTGCACGATCGAAGGCTCGGTGTCCTTGAAGCGGCCACGGTCTTCTTCGCCAAGGCTGAAGGTCTGCTGACTGTCAGTGGCCTTGCGGGCGAGGACGGCAGTGGTGGCGCTGATCGTGGTGGACTCGGGTTCGTCGAAGGAGATGAGATCGTCCTGCGGTGGAGCCACTTCGGTCTGCAGAGTGACGCTGCGGGCGGCATCGGCGAGTTCCTTCGCGGCAGGAGTGCGCACCGGAATGCGTGCTGTTTCCGGCGTAGCAGCGATCACCGGGGCAGGGGCGGCGGGCTCTTCAAAGGCAGGTTCTTCCTCCTCATAGGCCTCGGGCTCTTCCATGGGCTGCTCCACGGGTTTTACTACTTCTTCCTTAAAAACAGGAATGTTCAAAGGGAAGGCCTCGCCGACAGCGGGGACGGTGTTGATTTCCTCGGACTTGAAGAACAGTTCCGGCGGGGACTCCACTGGCGGCGGAGCATAAGGGGAGGGGGCCTTCCTGGCGGGTGCTTCGCGCCGTGGTGCTGGCGCAGGCGCTGCAACCTGGACTGGTGCTGGAACTTGCACTGGGGCGGCGGGCATTTCAGCCCGTGGCTGCAGCATTTCCGATGGCGGCGCGGCGGTGGCGTGCGCGTTGAGCTGGTTGAGTCCCAGTGAACTGATCAGCGTGACGGCGACGGCATCGCCCAGCTTCGCATCGACACCGATGCCAAAGAGGATGTGAGTCTGATCCGGCACGTGACGGCCGAGCTGCTTCATGACGCCTTCGACTTCGACGAGCGTGAGCGATTCGCCACCGGCTACGTGGACCAGCAGGTTCTTCGTCTGATGCAGGAGGCGGCCGGAGTCGATGAGCGGGCTCTTGAGCGCCTTCTTGAGCGCTTCGGTGCCGCGGTGCTGGCCACGGGCTTCGCCGAAACCAAACAGGCAGCGGCCGTTGGCATTGGCCAGTGCGGAGGTGAGGTCATCAAGGCCGAGCTTCACCAGACCAGGCGTCGTGGTGATGGTGGAAATGGCGCGCAGGCTCTGGGCAATGAGTTGGTCCGCCTGATTGAAGGCCTTCTGGATGCCATCCTTGGGCAGGATGAGCTCGCCCATGCGGTTGTTTTCAAACAGCACGAGGGCATCCGCACGCTTTTGCAGCAGTTCCAGCGCCTCCTCGGCCTGGGCCAGACGGCGGCGGCCTTCAAAGCTGAACGGCATGGTGGCGACGACGAGCACCAGCGCGCCCGTGTTTTTCGCGATCTCGGCAATGACTGGAGCCGCACCGCTGCCGGTGCCGCCGCCGAGTCCGGCGCTGATGAAGATGATGTCGTGATTTTCGACGGACTGCCGGATCTGCTCGCGCGAAAACAGCGCTGCCTCACGTCCGAGATCAGGATCGCCACCAGCACCAATGCCCTTCATGAGCTCGGCGCCGAGCTGGATTTTGACCGGTGCCATCGAGTGGCCGAGCACTCGCACATCGGTGTGCGCGCAGACCAGGGTGGCATCGACAATGCGGTCGAGCGTGATGCGATCAACCACATTGGAACCCGCGCCGCCGATACCGACGATGCAGATGCGAGGGGCAGCTGCGCTGGCGCCTTCGGAAGATTGGGAGCGGTCGTATTCTACCATAATNTAGGTGGTTGAGGATGGAGTGCTTGCTTTGAAAAGGTTAAAGAGTGACAGAAGAAAGGAGTTCCTGCATGCGCCTGCCGAGGCGTTTCAGCGGGGAGAGAAAAGGTTTCTCGCTGTCCAGAATCTGCGCATAACGGATGAGGCCGATGGGTGCGGAGTATTGCGGATTTTCGAAAGTGGCGGTGATGCCGCTGACGGGTGCCGAACCTGCGCGTGTGACCTTGATTCCAAACACTTCGCGGGCCACCACGTCAACGCCTTTCATCATGCTGACACCCCCGGTGAGATAAATGCCTGCGCCGAGGCGTCCGAGGTGATCTTCGACCCGCACGCGCACCTGAATAAGGATTTCTTTAGTGCGGAGATTCATGACCTCGTTCAAGAACGCCCGCTCGATCTCGCCAAGGATCAAGCCGGTGTCGTCCTCGATGCTGAGCATTTCTCCTGCCGGCACGTCTTCGTACAAGACACTGCCTTCCTCCACCTTGAGGCGTTCGGCGCGGCCGTTTGGAATTTGCAGCGCCATCGAAACATCATTGGTGATGTGATCGCCACCGAGGGGCACGCAGCCGGAGGCGGTGATCATGCCGTCTTCATACAAGACGTAGTCACATGTGCCGGCACCGAAATCGATCATGAGCGCCCCCTGCATTTTGGCTTCACGAGTCAGCACGACTTGTGCCGCAGCGACGGGATTGAAGACCACATCCTCCACTTCGAGGGGAATTTCACGCACGCAGCGGATTGCATTTTGAACCCGGCCACGTACGCCGTGAATGATGTGGTAGTCCGCCTCCAGCACGCGGCCCTCGCGCCCGATGGGCTGGCGCACGGCTTCCTGACCATCCACAATGTACTGCCGTGTGACGCTGTGCAGAAAGACGTTCGACTGTGGAATCGAGACGCTGCGGGCGATTTCCTTCGCCTCTTCCACATCATCCTCGGCGATTTCCGTCTGCTCGTCCGGCAGACGGTGACGGCCGCGGTTGTTCAAGCTCTCAATGTGCGCACCCGTGACGCCGAGGAAGACATTGCGGATCATCACATCGCTGCGGTCCTCCGCGCGCACCAGCGCATCATTCACACAGGTCTGCACCTTTTCGAAATCGACAATCTCGCCCTTGCGCACGCCCCGTGAGGGAGCCTGTCCGACGCCGAGAATCTTGATGGCTCCATCGCGTTTGGCCTCGCCCACGACGACGCAGATCTTGTGCGTTCCGATTTCTAGACCTGCGTAAATGGTGCTTTTGGCCATGAGATTCAGCGTGCGGGTGGAGTGGTGGCGGTGTCCGCCAAGTTCAGCCCGGTGACGTCCGGCGTTTCATGAAAGGTGACGGGGGTGTTGATGCTGGCGATCAAGTTCAGCGTGGCGACACGCCACTTACGCGTACGCGCCTCTTGCATGACGCGGTCAAAGCGTGCCAGTTGCGGATCGAGGTTATCAACGCCGAAGGTGATCCTGGCATCTCCGTTAAAATGTGCGACGAGCGACCATGGATTCGGAATTTCGATCACCTCCAGCGCGGGATGGTCATCCTGGTGGCGGCTTTGCAGCTTCTCCATCAGGCGCAGCGCGGCGTGAACCTGCAAATCTGACGAAGGCCTGCCGGGGATGGCTTCGCTGAGAGCCGGGAACTGAATGCGGGGCATCGCGAGATACTCCCGGGTGATGACGTTGCATGGCACCAGCGCGCCTTCGGAATCAATCAGGCAGCCTTTGCCGCTCAGCGGCCCCAGCAGTTTCTGTTTGGGGCATTCCATCCAGGCCACCGGCATGCGCTGTACCACATCGAGCGTGAGCTTGCCGTGGTAGTCGCGCTGAATCACCGCCGACTTGACCTGGGGCAGGCGTTCGATTTTCGCGCGCACTTCGCGCAGGTTCATGGTGAGCAGGTTCGTGGCTTCGGTGAGGCCGGTGGCGGCCACGATCTGCTGCCGCGTGAGGGTTCCTTCTGTGTTCACTTCCACGGTCTTCAGCATGAACTGGGAGTTTTTTTCCAGTGCTTCATGCCAGGTCACCCAGCCTACGCCGATCACGATCATCGCGGTGATCAACCACATGGCCGTGCGAAAACCACGGCGGCGGCGCTCCACGGCCTCATGCTCGCGAATGACCGGAGATTCGGGCAGATAGTCGATTACGTGGGTGCCCGTTCCCTTGCGCTTGCGGGAAGAGCGCTTGGCTGATTTTTTCGAGCCATTCTTGGCAGCAGACATGAGCAGGCTTAGACAAAGTCCAGTTCCGAAGACAGACGGAATTGGTAGTTAATAGGCCTTAAATAATAGATTCCCAGTCCGATTGCCATAATTATTCGCGAAAAAATGCGACTCCTGTATTCACAGCCGGGTGGGTTATTCACATTTATGCGGCGCAACTCGCTCAGTTTCTGCGATAAACGGGTCGCTTACACTACTTTCGCACCACTCAAATATTGCGGTAATTCACCGGCACGGCAGGCTGCTGGGCATGAATGACCGTGGCAAACAGGAGGGCGGTGAGGATGAAGCGCGTGGCTGGCAAATGTGACGAGCGAGCGGAATAGCGCCAGTTCTAGGAGGGGCCTTGCCTGGAGGTCAATATCCCGCAATTCTCACCCCGCTTTTACCAGCGTCACCAGTTCCTGGAGGGATGCCTTGGCATCGCCGAAGAGCATGCGGCAGTTGTCGCGGAGGAAGAGGGCGTTTTCGATGCCGGCGAAGCCTTTGCCCATGCTGCGCTTCATCACGATGACGGTGCCTGCCTTTTCGGCTTCGATGATGGGCATGCCGTAGATGGGGCTGGTTTTGTCTTCGTGCGCGGCGGGGTTCACCACGTCGTTCGCGCCGATGACGAGGCACACGTCCACGCGATCCATTTCTGGGTTGATCGACTCCATTTCAACCAGCTGGTCGTAGGGCACATCGGCTTCGGCCAGCAGAACGTTCATGTGGCCGGGCATGCGTCCGGCGACGGGATGGATGGCGAATACGACTTCGACGCCTTTTTTGGCGAGTTCATCGGCCAGCTGCCGCACCTGATGCTGAGCCTGCGCCACGGCGAGTCCGTAGCCGGGCACGATGACCACTCGCGCCGCCATGCCGAGCAGCAGGGCGGCCTCGTCGGCCTGCACGGATTTCACACTGCCCGAGGCAGCGGCTGCAGCGCTTGCGGTGGCATCCACTTTGCCGAAGGCGCTGAACAGCACATTCGTCACGGGGCGGTTCATTGCCTTGCACATGGCCAGCGTTAGGAGGGTGCCGGAGGAGCCGACGAGCGTGCCGGCGATGATCATAGCGATGTTGTCGATGGCAAAACCGTCTGCTGCGACGGCCAGACCGGTGAAGGAGTTCAGCAGCGAAATGACCACTGGCATGTCTGCGCCGCCGATGGGCATGACCATCAAGACGCCGAGCGCGAGTGCGATCAGGATGAAGAGGCTCATGAGCGCCATGCTGTGTGAGCCTGCGGCCATCGTGAGCGCCAGCAGGGCGCTGACCACGAAGAGCAGACCGTTCAACAACTGCTGCGCGGGATAGGTGACCGGTTTGTCAAAGCGGCCTTCGAGCTTCAAAAAGGCGATGATGCTGCCGGAAAGCGACACGGCACCGATCATCGCCGCGCACAGCATGGAGATGACAAAGACTAGGCTCGATTTTTGGGTGAGGTGCGCGAACTCGATCGCGGCCACCAAGGCCGCCGCGCCACCGCCCGCGCCGTTGAAGAGCGCCACCATCTGCGGCATGGCGGTCATCTTCACCTTGTAGGCACCTGCTGCCCCGATGACCAGACCCAACAAGATCCCGACGCCGATGAGGAACCACTTCCACAGTGACACGCCTCCACCGTGCGAATTGTGCAACTGCGGCAGAACCGCCAGCAAGGCGAGTGCCATGCCCAAACCGGCGACGAGATTCCCCTGGCGTGCGGTCTTGGGTGATGCCAGCAACTTGATGCCGATGATGAACAGAACGGCGGCGATGAGAAAGACAAAGGAGGTGATCATGCAGGGGTCTGTCTCACTTCTTGCGTTTGAACATTTGCAGCATGCGGTCGGTGACCATGAAGCCACCGAAGACGTTGGCCGAGCCCAGCACGACGGCGACGAATCCGGCGGTGTACTGCATGAAGCCGTCGGCCTCGGCCAGCGCCAGCATGCCACCGAGGAGGATGATGCCGTGGATCGCGTTCGTGCCGGACATCAGCGGTGTGTGCAGCATGGACGGCACCTTGGAGATGAGTTCGAAGCCGAGAAAGATCGACAGCACGAAGATGACAAAGATGAGCATTTCCACGGTCATGACAGGTCAGGTGGCGGTGGCGAGTTTGTCGTTCAAGATGCGGCCACCGTGGGTGACGAGGCAGCTTTTGAGAATGTCATCGTCCAGGTTTAGCTTCAGCGCCTGCGCCTCCTTGTCCCAGAACTCCGTCAGCAAGGCGGTGATGTTGGAGGAGTACATCTGGCTGGCATGCACTGGCACACGGCCAGGCAGGGTGGCGATGCCGACGATCTTCACACCCTTGCGCTCGATGATCTGGTCTGCCACCACGCCTTCGACGTTGCCACCGCTCTCGACGGCGAGATCCACCACGACGCTGCCTGGTTTCATCGCATCCAGCATCTCGCTGGTGAGCAGCACTGGCGCGCGCCGGCCAAACACCTGCGCCGTTGTGATGACGATGTCCGACTCTGCGCACACGCGCGTCATGCCTTCACGTTGGAGTTTGAGCTGATCGTCGGTCAGCGCCTTGGCGTAGCCGCCTTGCGTCTGCCCGGTTTCACCCACGTCGATCTTCACAAACTTCGCGCCGAGTGATTTCACCTGCTCCTCGACGACCGGCCGCGTATCGAAGGCTTCCACTTTCGCGCCGAGCCGCTTGGCCGTGGCGATGGCCTGCAGTCCTGCCACGCCTGCGCCGATGATGAAAACCTTCACCGGTTTGATCGTGCCTGCGGGCGTCATCATCATGGGGAAAATCTTGCCGGATTGTCCAGCAGCCACGATCACGGCGGCGTAACCAGCCAGACTCGCCTGTGAGGAGAGCACGTCCATTTTCTGCGCCCGCGTGCTGCGTGGCACCATTTCCATGCTGATGGCGCTCACACCGCGTGCCGCCAGCGCACGGATCAATTCCGGTGATTGAAACGGATCAAGCAACGCGTTGCACACCGCGCCTTCACGCATGGCATTCACTTCATCCATCATCGGCTTGCGCACCTGCAGGATGACATCTGCCGCAGCCAGCATGGCCGACCGATCCGCCCGCACCGTTGCGCCTGCTGCCATGTAATCAGCGTCACTGTGCCCACAGAAAAGCCCCAGTCCGGATTCCACTTCGATCTTCGCTCCCAGACCTGTCAGCTTGGTCACGTGTTCAGGCACCAATGCGGTGCGCGTTTCTCCCTCATGGGTTTCTTTGGGAACAGCGACAGTCATCTGCATGCGAGGACACGAACGATGGCGAAGCCTGACATCTAGCCGTCATCGTGTAAAGAATGAAAGGAGTGCAGGCGATAGGCTCTCGTCCTAGCGAGTGGCGCAGCACTGCATGCTCAGGTTCAAATCAGCTCTCGCAAGGGCGCACCCTGGTCCACGATGAAGTTCGGCCTGCCCTGATGATCGGTGTATGTCGCATCAAGCGGGACGCCCATGTGTTGGTAGATGGTGGCAGCGAGATCACCGGGCGTGACGGGGCGTTCGTCAATCTGCCCGCCATCTTTGTCCGAGGAGCCGATGACCTGGCCGTGACGAAAACCACCGCCGGCGAGGGACATGGACATGACGTGCGGCCAGTGGTTGCGACCATCGGTGCTGCCCTGCGTGCCGAGCGTGGGCGTGCGGCCAAACTCGCCCATGGTGATGACGAGGGTGTCGTCGAGCATGCCGCGTTCGGCGAGATCGCTGACGAGCGTGGTGATGACGTGGTCGAACACCGGCAGCAGCGGGCGCAGGCCATTCCAGATGCCGCCGTAGGGTGGGATGTTGTCGCCGTGATTGTCCCAAGTGCCGGAGCCGCCGTGATTGCTGAGGTCAATGGTGACGAAGGATGAACCGCGCTCAACGAGGCGCCGTGCGAGCAGCGCCTGTTTGGCCCAGTCATGCTCGCCGTAGCGGTCGCGTACTTTTTGTGGCTCGTTGTTCAAATCAAAGGCCTCCTGGGCGCGGCCACCGGCGACGATGTCCAAGGCGGTCTGCGAGAAGCTGTCCATCGCGCTCATCATGCCGCTGGCGTCGATCTCGGCGCGCAAACCGTCCATTTGCCGGCTCAGCGTCTGGCGTGCGTGCAGGCGGTCCATGCTGAGACCGGACGGCAGCTGGAAGAGCTTCGTGGCGTTGCTGCCATCGAAGGGATCATACTGCGTGCCGAGATAACCGCCCCAGGCGACATGAGAGCGTGATTTCATGTTCAGCACGACATAAGGCGGCATGGCTGGATGATTGGCCCCGCGATGCTTTGCCACGATGCTGCCGAAGGAGGGATAATATTTCGCCTTCGGATTCGTGCGCGGCTCGTTGGCGAGGTTCGCGGTCTGCATGACCATGTTTGGCTCATGGTTGCTGAAGCGGCAGTCCACCGAGCGGATGAGCGTGAACTTGTCGAGCATGGCGGCCTGCTTGGGCAGATACTCGCAGATGTGCGTGCCGGGCAGTTTGGTCGGGATCGTTTTGAAGGGGCCGCGAATCTCGCGCGGACGATCGGGCTTCGGATCCCAGGTGTCGAGCTGCGATGGGCCACCGGTCATCCAGAGCAGGATCACCGATTTGCCGCCCTTGGTGACCTTGCCTTCAGCGCGCAATTGCGTGAGCGCAGGCAGGGTGAGGCCGCCCAGGCCTGCGAGGCTCGTTTTCAACACGGAGCGCCGGCTGTGAACGACCACGCCATCCCGCATACGCGGGTTCATGAACGTGAATGCATGCGGGGTACGGTGACCGGCGCAAGGATGATCGAGAGATGGCATCGAAATCCAATACGCAGAGCCAAGAGGAACTCTAACCTCGTATTTCAAATCCTATCCGCATTCACTTCACCACCTTCAAATACGCGATCAAATCCGCCAGCGACTGTGGTGTGAGCGCGGCTTCGAGCCCCTCCGGCATCAAGGAAGTCCCAGTGCTCTGCAAACTCGCGATCTCGCTGCGCAGAACCGACTTCGTCAGATTCCCCGCCATCTTCAGCGTCAGGCTCGCGCTCGTTTCCGTTGCGATCACTCCGTAGAGCTGCTCGCCGTTTTTGAGGGTGCAATGGTATGCCATGAAGCCCGGCTCAATGATCGCGCTCGGGTCCAGAATGGAATTCATGAGTTTCTCCGCGTCATGTTGCACCACACTGCGCAAGTCCGGCCCCAGCTCGATGCCCACACCGTCCAGCTTGTGGCAGCTGATGCATACCTGAGCAAACACCGTCTTGCCCTTCGCCGCGTCGCCCGTCAGTTTCAGCGCCGGTTTGAACTTCTCGACCACTGCCGCCCGCGTGGCGCTTGTGGCATCCGCAAACACCACCGCCGCCAGTTTGGCGATCTCTTTTTTCGGGTGTTTCATCAGCCGCGCCCGCAGCGCCGCGTCACACGCTTTCGCCTCCGGCCGGTTCAGCAGCGCCAGGGTCCAGGCATCGTTAGAGAGCAGCGTCTCGAGGATTTGCATCCGCACCGTCGGCGTCCGTTCATTCCAATCTTCCAGCAAAAACTCGGGTCCGTCCTTTGGCTGCAGCTTCGCCACCAAAAGCAGCACCTCGGTGTTTGCAGACTTCCTCCACAGCTCCGGCAGCAGGGCCTTCACCATCTTGCGATGCTCACGGTCTGTGGCTAGCAGCGCCACTTCCGCCATGGGTGGAGATTCTGGGGCCGCATTCACTGCTTCCGCAGCTTTTGCGAGCATATCTGCCATTTTCTTCAATCCCTGCTGCGCTTCAGCCGTAGTCACCTGCTGAGCGAACTCGGCCAGAGAGAGACCTTTTTCATCAAGGACGGTCAGAAGCTCTGCTGCATGCATTTTTGCTTCCAGGTGTGATAGCAGAGCGGCGAGCGCAGGCTCATTTTTCACTGCCAAAGCGCATTGAAAGAGCATGCCGATGACCCGGTTGCACTCCGGCTCCCCACCTTCTGGGAAATGCGCGCAAACGCGCTCCAAATGCGGCAGTACTGAACTCAGCGCCGCGCCTTGCAGGAACGAGCCTGCCGGAGCCGCATGCAGCAGTGTGGCCAGTAGTTCAGCCGCCCATTCGTCCTTCAATTCGCCCAGAGTGCAGGCCAGTTGCAACTGCACCTTCTCGTCCTTGTCTTTCACGAGCTTCGCCAGCGCTTTTTGAAGGGATGATGATTCGCCATTTTCCCACTCCAGTTTCTCCGCCATCTGCAATGCCTGCTCGCGCACACGCGGAGATTCATCTGAGAGCAGTTCCAAGCATGTGATGGTGGTGAGTTTCTTCATGGCCAGCATTGTCCAGGCCCCTTGAGCCCGCGTTTGGGGCGGCTTGGATTTGAGGAGATCTTCGATGGCGGCCTTCTCACCGCTCCATGCGAGTTTCATCTGTTCCTTGTCACGCTGCCAGCCGTTCGAGGAAGCGAGGTGTTGTTTTGTAGTCTCGCTTTTAGGCGGTTCTGGAGAGCGGGTGATTTTCCAGATTCTTCCCTTGTCATCGCCTTCGCGGTAATGCGGCAGCAATTCGTCCTTCCCGTTTTGAGGCAGCCACTGCGGATGCTCAATCATGTAGCGGTACATGTCTGCCACCCACAGCGCGCCATCGGGCCCGGTGCGGACCATGACGGGGCGGCACCAGCGGTCTTCGCTGGCGAGGAAGTCCATCTTTGACTCGGCGGGATCGCGCGTGGCCTTGAAGGTCACGCCGTCGTCTTCGAGGATGTGATGCTGCACGACGTTGTGGAAGGGCTCGCAGGTGAAGGCGTGGGTTTTGCCATCATCGAAAAGTACGTGGTCGCGATACACTTCAATGCCGCAGGCGCTGGTGAAGCGACCGGCTTGGTCAAAGCTGTGGAAACGCTTCTCCATGCTGCTAGCGGGATAGACCGGCGGATTGCGCGGGAAGAGTTGATGAATCGGGTCAGGTGGAATGACGTGCGGATTCCGGCGCAGGTAGTGGTCCTGCAGCACGTAGTGCCAGAGTGGAAAGCTGTTCTGAACGCCGAACCAGTGGCCCCAGTCATCGCGGGCTCGGCCGAACTGCGAGGGACCGCTTTGCGGATCAAACTCGCCCGTGTCCGGCTTGAAGCGGAAATCGCGGCTGCCGAGGTCGATTTTCTCGCCGGTGAGCTTTGATTCAATTTGAGTGCTTTTGTTGTAGCCGCTGTTGTGCGCGCCTGCTGCGCAGTACACCCAGCTGTCCATGCCCCAGCGCAGGCCGTTTACGCGGAGCTGCTGATTTCCTGTGCTGAAGCCGGTGAAGAGCACTTGTTTTTCGCCGTTCGGCTTGATGAAGAAAATGTCCGGTGCGGCGGTTACGATGACGCCATCGCGCCAGGTCAGGATGCCGGTGGGATAGCTCAGATCATTCACGATGATTGTGCGCTTGTCGTAACGGTCATCAGCGTTGGTGTCTTCGAGCATGACCACGCGACCGCCGGCCTTGCCGTTGCCGTCCATGCCCAGGGGGTAGTCGGCCATCTCGATGACCCATAGTCGTCCCTTGTCATCCCAGTCAAAAGCCACAGGATCAAGCACCACGGGTTCTGCTGCGACGAGTTCGATGCGGTAGCCTTCGCGCAAATGCCACTTCTTCGCCGACTCCTCGGGGGAGAGCGGCTGCGAGGCAAGCTCCACCTTCGGTGCAGGCTTGGCCGCCGCCGGCTTTTCCAAACCAGCGACCACCACATCCGAGAACTCACCTTCCAGCGGAGCGAGGTCATCACAGCGCTTTCCGAAGAACAACTCGGTTGAGCCGGGTGCGGTGACAGGCAGTTCGGCATCGATCTCCACTTTGCCATTCAGCATGACCTTCACGCGTGAACCCGTGCGTTCCAGTGATACATCGTTCCATGATCCAGGCTGGATGATTGTCTGCCCGCGCACGATTTGACTCGCTGCATTGCCATTATACACAAACAGCCTGCCCGGCAGCGAGTCTTTGTAGCTGCCGCCGATGCCGAGATGGTCTCCAGGAGCTTGAGTGTCGCCTTTCGGCCCGCGTGAGATGAGGTAGGCCGTCACAGCACTGGCATCGTTCGCCTTGGTATTGCGGAAACGTAGCGAGGCTGACCAGTTCGCATGCCCTTGCAACAAGGCCGAGGTTTGCGACTGCGCTTGTTTCGCCCGCTCCTTCCGCGTGACTGCATGCCGCGCGTTGTCTTCAGCCACCTTCGAGATGTCCCACAGCTTTGCGACCAATGAAGGTTCGACTGCCCTGTTCCAAATCGTGATTTCATCCAGCCTGCCCTCAAGTCCACTGGCAAAGAGCAGGGTGTCGTTCACTTTGCCGGGTTTGCCTTCCAGCGAAGGCTTTGTCGCGCCGTCAATATGCACACGCACGCTATCGCCATCACGCACGAGCACCACCATATGCCAGTCGTCGGCAAACAGCTCCTCCTTTGATTCCTCGCCGCCCAGCGTGAGCCGCACGCGATGATTTGCATCCTGATGCGCCTTCAAGCTGACACCGAGCGCGTTGATCAACTCGCCGGTGCGATCACTTGCGCCGCTTTCGTGGCCGAGCCAGAACCAGACAGCGGCGCTTGCCTGTGTTCCAAGTTTGAGGTTGGACGTTTCAAGATGTCCGCCCGCGAGGTGTATGGAGCGGTTGATTTTGTCGCGTGGCACCTGGACT
>NCCR01000138.1 GCA_002279765.1 Verrucomicrobia bacterium 12-59-8
TACTGGGCTTTCTGGTAATGTCCTTTCTCTACCTGCTAATCTCGACCTTGAACCACCTGTTTGGCATTCTCAAACCCCACATGGTCAGCGGTGTCTTCGGCAAACTGCAGATCTTCAGCGCGGGCATCATGGGTTTCAGTCATGGTTCGAACGACGCACAGAAAACGATGGGCATCATTGCCCTCGCCCTGCTGGCCGGCACGAAGTCCGGTGATCTGGCCCAGATTCCGGACTGGCTCGGCTTCCTGCGCATCGAGTCACTGGGTGAGAAGAGCGATCAGATCCCTGTCTGGATCAAGGTGGCGTGCGCCGTGACCATGGCCGCCGGTACGGCCGCCGGTGGCTGGCGCATCATCAAGACCCTCGGTCACAAACTAGTAAAACTACAGCCGGTGCATGGTTTCGCGGCTGAGACAACCGCCGCTACCGTGCTGCTTGTGGCAGCCCATTATGGCATGCCGGTTTCCACCACGCACGCCATCACCACGAGCATCATGGGGGTTGGCACGGCGAAGAGGTTCAATGCCATCAAGTGGAATGTCGTGACGCGCATCGTCTGGGCCTGGGTGCTCACCATTCCAGTCACGGGGCTGCTGGGTTACATGCTCTTCAAGCTGTTTGGCACGCCGGTGGCGTGACCTCGTCCAGGGCTGCCCTTAGAGCGGCTACCATGCGTTCGATTTCGTTCAGGGTGACGCAGAGCGGCGGCATGAGGACGATGGTGTTGCCGATGGGGCGGGTGAGCAGGCCGTGCTTGCGGGCGGCGAGGCAGGCTTTGGCACCGAGGCTCAAATCGGGGGAGTCAATGGTCATGGCGGCGATCATGCCGCATTGGCGGAAGCCCGGGAGATCCGCCATGAGTTCGCCGAAGCGGGCGATTTTGGCGGGGAGTTGTTCGAGCACGTGTTCGTCACGAAACACGCGCAGGCTGGCGAGCGCGGCGGCGCAGCCGAGCTGGCTGCCGGCGTAGCTGTGGCCGTAGAAAAAAGTGCGGCCTTCGTGGGGTTCGCCGAGGAAGCCTTCGAAGACGCGCTCGGTGGTCAGGGTGACCGCCAAAGGGAGGTAGCCGCCGGTGAGTCCTTTGGCGAGGCAGAGGAAATCGGGGACGACGCCTTCATGCTCACAGGCGAACATCTTGCCGGTGCGGCCGAAGCCGGTCATCACCTCGTCGAGGATTAAAAACACATCATGGGACGCACACCATGTGTCAAGAGTTTTGAGCATGCCCTGCGGCCAGAGACGCATGCCGGCGGCCCCTTGGATGAGGGGTTCGATGACGACGGCGGCGATGCGGTGGCGGTCGTCTGCGGTCAGCGAGTCAAGAGCGTCGAGGCTTGAGACGGTGATGACGCGGTAGCCGAAGTCATTGCCGCTGCCTTTGAAGAGAGGGATGCCGCCGAGGCTGGCGGCACCGAGGGTGTCGCCATGGTAGGCGCGGTCAAAGGCGATGAGGGTGTCGCGCTCCGGCCTGCCGTTTTGCTTCCAATACTGCAAGGCCATGCGCACGGCGGACTCGATGGCGGTGGAGCCGTTGTCGGTGAAAAAGGCGCGGGTGATTTTGCCGCCGGGCAGGAGATCGACGAGTTCTTTGGCCAGACGGATCGCGGGTTCATGAGTGAAGCCAAGGAAGGAGGTGTGCGCGACCTTGCCGAGCTGCTCAATGATGGCCGCATTGATGGCGGGATGAGTGTGGCCGTGGGCGTTGGTCCAGATGGAGGCGTTGCCATCGAGGTACTCGTTGCCGAACTGATCGCGCAGGGTGCAGCCATGCCCTTCGACCAGCATCAGCGGAGTGTGATCTGGTGCACACCACTGCTTCATTGGGGTGAAAGGGTGCCAGAGATGTTGTTGATCGAGGGTGGTCAGGTCGGGAAGATGTGGCATGAGGTTTGCGTTCTTTTTACATCACAATCCTTTCTTCATGAACTGGCGTTGTTTAAATTTTTGATGCATTTACTGTCCGCAGCTTTGCCACAGCTTTCTTAGGGATGATGGAGTCTTACATGTCCGCAAATAAACACTCAAACTCAGCCGGTCTTCCGGTTGGAAACAGCGGGCTGTTTCCTGCCACCATGTGGTCGATGATCCAGGCGGCCAAACATGAGGAGGATGTATTGACGGGACTGGAAAGGCTGGCCAGGGCCTACTGGCGGCCCCTGTATGTCTTTGCGCGGCAGCGTGGATCTTCCCATGAGGCGGCCTCGGATGAGGTGCAGGGATTTTTCGAGCATCTGCTGTCGTCTGATATGCTGAAGAATGTGCAGCGCGGCGAAGTGCGGTTCCGCAGTTTTCTGCTGCGGTGCTTCACCAACTGGCTCTGCAATCAGCATCACCGCAACCATGCAGCGAAGCGTGGCGGCGGAGCGGTTCTGCTGCCCTTGAATGAAATGGACTCGCAGACCGCCGAGCCGGCCTTGATTGAAGGGCAGTCACCCGACAAGGCTTTTGACCATGGCTGGGCGCGGGCCATGGTGGATCATGCGATGAAGCGGTTGGAGGGGGAGCTTGCACAGCGTGATCGCAGTGAGTTTCTGCTGGAATTGCGCCAGCGCACCTTTACCAGCGGCGGTGCGGGTCCTGACTGGGAGGAGATGGCCAGCCGTCACGGCATGTCGCACGGGGCCGTGCGCAAGGCGGCGACGGATTTGCGCCGGCGGTTTGGCATCCTGCTGCGCACGGAGGTGAGAAACATTGTCTCGAAGGATGAAGAGGTGGACGACGAGCTGCGCTACCTGGTGAGCCTCTTGTCCATGGCGGCATGAAGCGTGTTCGAACCACACGTACTCGTAACCCTCATGAACCCTGCCGCCAATGAGACGAACTGCTGCCCAGTCTGCTCTGGCAGGCTGGAGCGCGACGACCTCTGCTTGGTCTGCCTCCTGCGGGAAGGCATGGAGGCAGATCATTTGACCGGCCAGGAAAACAAGAAATCAGGGCCACCCACGCGTTTTTTGAACCTGCCTTGCGAGTTTGCGGGATACCGGCTGGTGCGTGAGATCGCCAGCGGCGGGATGGGGATCGTGTATGAGGCGGAGGACATAAAGCTCAAGCGAGTGGTGGCGATGAAGGTGGTGCGCAATGCACAGTTCGCGACAGTTGAGGAGGCGGCGCGGTTCCGCGCGGAGACGCAGGCCATCGCGCAGCTGGATCATCCGGACATCGTGCCGATCTATGAGAGCGGGGAGGTGGATGGCATGCCCTACTTCACCATGCGCCTGGCGGAGGGTGGGTCACTGGCAGACCGGTTGAAGAAGCGGGGCATCATGCCGGACCGAAAGGCGGCCACGTTCATGTGCCGGATAGCGCGAGCGGTGCAGTATGCGCATGAGCGTGGCGTGCTGCACCGGGATCTGAAGCCGGCGAACATTCTGCTGGATGTGAGCGGGAAGCCGATGCTGTCGGACTTTGGGCTGGCGAAGCTGCTCGATGCGGAATTTCAACTGACGCGCAGTCATGCGTATGTGGGGACGCCCCATTACATGAGTCCGGAGCAGGCGGCGGGGAAGGCGAAGGAAGTGACGATGGTGAGTGACGTGTGGGCGCTGGGGGTGATGCTGTTTCAGATGCTGACGGACAAGCTGCCGTTTACCGGAGGCAGTGCGGTGGAGGTGATGAGGCGGATCACGCAGGAGGAGCCTGAGATCAGTTCGTCGGGAAAGCTGACGATGAGGAAGGAACCGAAGGTGGAAAAGGGGCGGCCAGAGAATATGTCGGCAGCATCATTGCAACGAGTGCAGACAGATCTGGCCACGCTGATTTTGCGCTGCCTGGAGAAACAGCCTGCGCGGCGATTGCCGAGCGCGGGGTTTCTGGCGGATGAACTGGACCGCTTTTTGAATGGCCAGCCAATCCTGTCACGATCTGTGGGTTCGTTTGAGCGAGTGTGGAAGCTGGCGCAGCGCCAAAAGGCGGCGACGCTGGCGATCCTGGGCATCTCGGCTTCGCTGATCGTGGGCACAGTGGTGTCGGTTTATCAGGCTGTGAAGGCGCGTGAGGCGGAGCAAGTGGCGCTGAGGCAGAGAGCGGAATCGGATGAGATCGCGTCCATCATCCTGGGGACGATGCATGGCACGGACGAGCATCTGGTGGGCCGGGGCATGGGTCCGGAGCAGATGCGGCAGGAACTGCTGCAACGAGTGAGCGCGTTTCATGGGGATCCGCGACGCAAAGCGGTGATGCTGGATGAGATGTCCAGATTTTTGAACAAGCCGGCGGACCTGCAGATCTACCGTGAGGTGCTGGCGGAGATGATGTCCCAGCCGGACGGTGATGATCCGCTGCTGTGGTGCATGCGCTACCGGGTGGCGCTGAAACAGATGCACACAACCGATGCTGCAAGCACGCTGGGCCGGGAATCTCGGGATGAATTGCGCCGGGTGATCGCCTGGCAGGAGTCGCACCTGGCGGCGGATGATGGGCAGATCTACAAAACCAAGTATGCGCTGGCAGAAGAACTGGTGCAGAAGGTGAAGAGCACGGAGGCGCTGCAGGAGGCCGAGGCGCTGCTGCTGTCCTGCCTGGTGAACTATAAAAAGAAAGGCGACAACTTCGACATCATCCTGGGACGCACTGAACTGATGACGGTGATTTACGGCCTGGGAAGAAAGACGGAGGCTTTGAACCTGGGACGTGAAACCTGCGCCTACGCCATGAAGAAGTACGGCGAGGGACATTCGATCACCGGTCGTGCCTATGGACGTCTGGCGAAGCACTGCCGCGACGAGGGTCTGGTGGAGGAGTCGATCCAATGCGGGAGGCGTGCGATGGACATCTACTGGCACACGGTGGGGCCGGATTATGTGAGGGCCAAGGCCACGGTCAAAGCCCTGAGCCAGACGCTGGTGAAGGCCGGTGATCTCGCGGGCAATCTGGAACTGCTGCGCAGAGAAGTGAAGGTGTGTGACCAGCAGCTAGGGCCGACCCATGACTACACGCTGGTGCGGGTGGAGGCGCTGCTGGCCACACTGCGCCAGATGAAGCTGCACGAAGAGGCGCATGGGCTCGGCTGTTCATGGCTGGAGCGTGTGCGGTTGATCGAAGGACTGCTGCCACCTGAAGCAGCGGGGCTGCTCATCCAGCATTCACTCACGCTGCTGAAGATGGGGCGTGCGGCGGATGCCGGCATACTGCTGCAGGAACTGCCGGCATTGACGGCACAAATGACCGGCGAACTGCCAGCGCTTCCCCGGTTTCTACCGCTGGCAAACGCTTTGCTGGAATGCGGAAGGCCGCAGGAAGCCAGCCTGATCGTGCGGCGGCTCATCGTCGTGTGCGAACAGCGGCAGGATGAAGATCCGCAGCTCACGGCGCAAGTATTGTTGAAAGCAAAACAGATGCAGCAGCAGATGGCAACGGTCGCTCCGTCTGAAAGAGGTTTCGGACGATGAACCCTGCTAAAAGCGGCTGGCAGAGGCTGAGCAGGCGCTGGTGGTGCAGAAATCCGCCGTCCGCTGAAAATAATTTTCAACTGTGAGGTAACATGGGGGGCGGGAAGTTGTGGATGCCGGTTGCACGAATCCGTGCACACCCATGAAAACACATCAACACCTCCTCCGAAAAGTGCCGCACGCGGCGCTCGCAGCGATCCTGTCGCTGTCTCTAGCCCTAAAACCTGCCTATGCGGACCCCCTCGCCGGTGTCCCGTTGACAGGCAGCAACACACTGGATGGCGCCGGCGGCACCATTAGTGGCAACAGTGGCACAGGCTACTTTGTCACTTCCGGCAGCCTCGACATCAGCAATGTGACCCTGCAAAATTTCCAAACGACTGGCGGTGAGGGCAGTGGTGGCGGCGGTGGATTAGGCGGAGTTCTGTTCATCAATTCGGGAGCGTCAGTCACACTCAACAATGTGAACTTTCTCTCCAACAACGTGATTGGTGGTCAGGGCGGAGTAGGTGCAGTGGGCGGAGCGCTGAACAACATGTTTACCACGGGGGCCAGCGCCGCCAATGGAGCGAACGGCTATACGCCGACGCAGACGACCTATACAGACATCGGCGGCACGACTGGCACCAAGGGCTATAATGGCAGCAACAGCATCCTTGGTTTTGGCGGCGCTGGTGGAAATGGCGGAAACGGCGGCAATGGCGGTGACCGCAACGAGTCGCTCATCCTCGGTGTCACCATGGCCTCACTGGATGTGGTGGCCGTCGGTATCGAGCTCTCCTCCGCAGCCGGCAATCCATTCACGGTCAATGTCGCGATTGGCCTCGCGCCGAGTGTCATCAACGCTGGTATCGGTCTCGGCGATGCGGTTGCAGCCCTTGCCTATTTCGACAAGTCGCTGGCTGATGGTCAGATTGGCTTAGGCGGAGGCGCTGGCAAAGGCGGCAATGGGGGCAACAGCGGCTTTGGTTTTGGCGGTGCAGCCGGTGGTGACGGCGGAAACGGCGGCATTGGCGGGGCCAATTGGAGCGGTTCTGCCTACAAGGGTGGTGCCGCAGGCGGTGACGCCGGAGATGGGGGCAATGGCGGCATCGGTGGTTTTGGTGCCGGCGGCGGCCAAGGCGGCGACGGTGGCCTCGGTGGCGGCGGCGCCGGCTGGGCAGCTTCCGCAGGCTCGCCCGCCGTCCCCGATGTGACTGAGACGGTGACCATCCCCGCCTCCTACAGCAAGGGGTACATCGACCCTGTGACCCTCCAACGGGTGCAAATCGAAGGCAATCTCCAAAGTATGCCGTCTCCCTACTTTTTTGATCATGACAACAACGTCAATACGGCCGCCGTGACCGTGACCGGCAAAGAGGACTCTCCGGCAATGACCCAGGTGATCATCAAGACTCCCGGCACGCCGGCCATTGTAGCCGGCCAAGCCGGTTCCCGCCCTGCTGGCCTGGATGGCGCGGCTGGTAGTGGTGGCAATGGTGGATTTGGCGCAGGCGCAGGTGCTAGCGGCGCTGCCCCTGGAGCGCTCGTGACTGGTGGCAGCGGTGGCAGTGGTTATGGCGGTGCCATCTTTGTGCGTGCAGGAGCAACGCTCACCATCACCGGCAATGCAGTGTTTGACGGCAACGGCGCGCGCGGTGGCAAGGGCCAGGCTGAAGACGTGAACACCCTCGCAGGAGCACCCGGTGGTGCGGCTGGATCCGATTTGTTTATGATGACCGGATCCACAGTGATCCTTAATCCCGGCGCAGGCAACGTGATCACCTTCAACGGCGATCCTTCCGGCACTTCGATTGCCGATGACAGCGCTCCCTCGGGCACGGCATCCAACATCCGTTCCGGCGAGGGCGCGGACATCACGATCAAAAGCGGCTTGGTGCAGTTCAACGGCACCAACACCTACACCGGCCAGACCATCATCGAAGGCGGCACCCTGCAGGCCCAGGACGGCGACGGCATCTACTTTGACAGCAACATCGAGTTCAAAGGCACCCTGACATCGGATGCGGTGCTGATGGGCAATGGTGATTTCACCCGCTACCTCGGCATCCAAAGCAATCGTTTGCAGTGGACGGGCAGCGGCGGTTTCGCGGCAACGGATGGTGAGTTCAATGTGAAGCTTAGCAACGGCCAGACAATGGTCTGGGCCGCCAACAGCTTTGTGCCCAACGGCAGCGCCCTGGTGTTTGGGTCGCTCTATGCAACCGACAACGTCAACTTCCAGAACAACATCAACCTCAATGGAGGCAACCGCACCATCCTGGTCATCGCTAATGACGCGGATCTGAGCGGAGCTGCGGCGAACACGGACAACGCGGTGATGAACGGCATTATCTCCAACGGGTCGCTGACCATCGGTGATGCCACTCATACCGGCATTGTCGTGCTTACAGCAAAAAATACTTACACTGGCAGCACCACGATCAATGGCGGCGGCCTGGCGCTCTCCGGCAAGGGGTCTTTGACGAGCTCGACGGCGGTGAATCTCGCCAGCAATACCAGCTTTGACATTTCTGGCATCGATGCCAGCAGCCAGACCATTGCCTCGCTGACCGCAGCCACCAATTCCTCGGTGATTCTGGGTGCGAAGAATCTCACGACGGGAGATGCCAGCAACACCACGGTGGCGGCTGTCATCAGCGGTGACGGCGGTACCGTGACCAAGCAGGGCAGCGGCAGCATGACTCTGACGGCGGCCAACACCTTCACGGGTGCCACGACCATCACCGATGGCACGGTTGCTCTCGCAGGAGACGGATCTCTGAATGACACGGCTCCGGTTAACATGACAGGCGCCACCAGCACGTTCGATATTTCGGCCATCACCGCCGACAGCGAAACGGTCGGCTCCATCGCCGGCGTGGCCGGCTCCAAGGCGGTGCTGGGTGCGAAAAACTTGACGGCAGGTGACGCCACCGACACGACGATGGCAGGTGTCATCAGCGGCACAGGCGGTTCCTTGACCAAGCAGGGCACCGGCAAGCTCACTCTCACAGCGGCCAATACTTATACCAGCGACACCACCGTCGCCAAGGGCACGCTTGCCTTGGTTGATGCCGGCTCCCTGGCAGACAGCACAGCGGTGAAACTGACGGATGCGACGAGCGTTTTGGACATTTCGGCCAAAACCGACAGCAGCGAAACCGTTGCCTCCATCTCCAGCGTGGCCAGTTCCTCGGTGGTTCTCGGCGCGAAAAACCTCACCGCAGGTGACTCAAACGACACCACTGTGGCAGGCACGATCAGCGGCACCGACGGCTCCTTCACCAAAACGGGCAGCGGCAAGACGACCTTCACCGGCGCGGACACGTACACCGGTGCCACTACCATCGCCGACGGCACCCTGGCTCTCTCGGCCGGCGGCTCGCTCTCTGATCTCAGCGCGGTGAATCTCACCAGCGCCACGGGCGTGTTCGACATCTCGGCGATCACCGCCAGCAGCGAAACGATTGCATCCATCGCAGGTGTGGCGGATTCGAAAGTCTTCCTGGGCGCGAAAAACCTCACGGCAGGCAGTGCCGGCGATACCACGATGGCAGGCGTCATCAGCGACGGCGGCATTGCGGGGGGAACCGGCGGCTCATTGACCAAGGTGGGTGCAGGCAAGCTCACACTCTCCGGTGCCAATGCTTACACCGGTGACACCACCGTGAACGTAGGCACGCTGGAAACTTCCGGCAATGAACGCATCGATAATTTGTCGGATCTCATCGTGGCCTCGGGCGCCATCTTCCGCCTCGGCGGCAACGAGTCTCTGAGCAGCATCGCAGGCGCGGGCAATATCGAGCTGCAGGCCAACAGCCTGATCTCCAATGCGAATGTGGACACCACCTTCTCCGGCGTCATGAGCGGCACGAACGCCTCCGTCTTTACGAAGACGGGCACCGGCAAGCTCACGCTGTCTGGCGCGAACACTTACACTGGCTCCACCTTCTTCAATGAGGGCAGTGCAGATCTCACCGGCAGTCTTGAGAGCAAGACGGTCGTCGTGGCTTCCGGGGTCGTCCTGGACAGCAAGACTGGCGGTCTCTCGTCATTGGCGGCTGTGACCAACCATGGTACGATCAACCTCGGCTCCACCAATGACACCGTGGCTTCCTACACGAGCACCGGCACCCTCAACGGCCCGGGCACGCTGACAGCAGCGAACTACAACCTCAATGGTGGTTCCGTGGTGAAGGCGAATCTGGGCGCAGGAACGATCACCACCAATGGCACCGTGGATCTCTACGGCACCAGCGCGGCTGAGACGATCGTCATCAATGCAGCGAGTGTTCTCAACGTGAAGGGACCTGAGCTGATCCTGAACACCGCCTCTGTGACGGTGAACGGCACTCTTAATCTGGACTACACGCCTGCGGGCACGGAAACCTTCCAGACTCTTCTCGGCTCCGGCACCATTCACACCAACGGCAATGCCCTCATTGTGGCCGATGGCGGCAGCTTCACCGGGACGCTGGACGTTTCAGGCGCGACACTTACCACAGGTGGTGGCAGCGGCGGTGGTGGCGGTGGCGGCGGATTGACTCTGGGCGGCGGCACGACCACCACGCAGAGCACCAACATCGACAGTGGTCTCACCATCGGCGCAGGTGCGACGCTCAACAGCGGCACGATCATCATTGCCAACGGCAGCACGCTGGATCTCAGCGGCGGTGGCACGATCATTTTCACCACGCTGACCAGCAAGGACAACACACCTGCGATCATCAACATCGGCGCGAATGATTTCATCATTCCGGCCGGTTCGACGGTTTCGGGCTGGATCACCTTCGTCGGCACTGGAAGAGTCATCAACAACGGCATCCTCTCCCCTGGTTTCTCCCCTGCCATCACGGTGGTCCCTGCTGCTTTTGTGGACGGACCTGGATCAACCACCAAACTGGAGCTTGCCGGACTCGGCGGTGTGGCCGGCGCGGACTTTGACCAGCTGCGGCTGACCACGACACTTGCTGCGGATGGCACACTCAACGTGGCGCACTTCGGCGGCTTCACCTCCGCCCAGGGCAACTCGTTTCAGGTGTTTTCCAATGCAGGCGGCGCTGCCCTGACGGCAGGCGCCATCACCGGCAGCTTTGCCACGGTCACCTTTGACAACGACGGCTTCGCCCCTCCTGGGGGCCCGAATGTCGCCGTGACGCCTACTGCGGCTTTTGTGCTCGACCTCGACACCGGTGTGCTCACCAGCACGGGGCTGAATGCTCCGACGAACACGTATGCCGATCTGGGCAGCAACGAGAACCAACGCGGAGCCGCAGCCTCGATCTTCGCGGCAGCGACTGCCGGAGTGGGTCCGAGCCAGATCAGAACCTCCACGACAGCAGGTCTCCTGGCGCAGCAGATTACGGATGCCAT
>NCCR01000014.1 GCA_002279765.1 Verrucomicrobia bacterium 12-59-8
CTGGTCGAGCCGAAGCTCCGCCACATCACAGAGATTGGCACGGGAAGCGGAGTCGAGCGACGTAAAGTGCTCAAGAGCAGCGGCATCTGCCACCACTCCCACCGCTAACGGGCGGGAGGAGAACAGGAGGTTTTTCGAGGAAACAAGTTGTGCCATTAGCTAGATTGAGTATAATTTTAATACATCTGAATAAGTTTCAGTATCTTACTCGTCACTATGCTAGGCCGGAAGCAAGAAATCAATTTGCAGCTCACCGAACTGCTCGACAGCGCGCTTTTGGCGTTCTGTCTGTGGTTTGGTCATTATCTGCGGGCTGATCTGGTGCCGGTCTTTTTTCATGATGCGGTGGAGATTCCCACGATGGACAAATTTTACTGGGTCATCGCGGTGGTGGCCCCGTTCACGCCTATCGTTCTGGAGGCACGCGGTTTTTACTCCAACATCTACAACAAGACACCCGGGCGTTCGATCCGCCAGTTGGCAGAAGCGTTGGTCGTCATCGGCATGTGCATCGCCTTTTGCATCGTTTTCTTCAAATGGTCGGTCGAAAGCCGGGCCGTGGTCGTTTTCTCCGTGGCGCTCGGCGCTCTCTCCCTGCTGCTGCGGGAGGCCTGGCAGCGCGACATCCTGCGTCGGCAGATGGCTTCGGGCAAAGGCCGCGAGCGGATCATCATCGCGGGCGCACAGACGGATCTTGCGGCATTCCTCGCCAATATGAGATCCGAACAGCGGGCTGAAATCGAAGTTGTGGGGCAGATCGACATCATGTAGCGCCCGATTTCTGATCTCGTCGCCGCCCTGCATGAGCACTCCATCAGCCGCGTGCTGTTTGCCGCGCAGCATGTCCATTTCAGCAAGATTGAGGAAGCGGTGCAGGCCTGCGAAACCGAAGGCGTGGAAGCCTGGATCGCCGCAGATTTTTTCCAGACCGCAATCGCCCGTCCGACGTTCGATGTCCTCGGGGGGCGTTTGATGCTGGTGTTTCATTCCACCCCGCAGGCCTCGTGGGAGCTGCTGTTTAAGGGCATCGTGGACCGTGTCGGCGCGCTCATTCTGCTCCTGTTTTCACTGCCGCTGTGGCTGGTGGCGGTCATTGGCATTCGTTTCGGTTCACGCGGCCCGGTTTTCTTCAAGCAGGAACGCTCCGGGCTCTATGGCAAGCCCTTCGTCATGTGGAAATTCCGCACCATGCACCAGGGCGCAGAAACGCAGCGCCAGGAACTGGAGACGCACAATGAGATGGACGGCCCCGTCTTCAAGATCACCAACGATCCACGCATCTTCGACTTTGGCCGCTGGCTGCGCCGAACCAGCATCGACGAGCTACCCCAGCTCATCAACGTGCTGCGTGGCGAGATGAGCTTGGTCGGTCCGCGTCCCCTGCCCGTCTATGAGATTCAGCGCATCGAAAAGCACGCACAGCGCCGCCGGCTCAGCGTCAAACCCGGCCTGACCTGCCTGTGGCAGGTCACGGGCCGCAACGGCATCAAGAATTTCGAGGAGTGGGTCGCGCTCGATCTCAAGTACATCGACAACTGGTCCTTCTGGCTCGACCTGCAAATCCTGGCACAGACGCTGCCCGCAGTGATTCGCGGCCTTGGCGCGAGCTAGGGCCCATTTCAGCCGTCTTTCTCCAGGGCTTCATACCCCGAGACCACGTCAAACAGCTCCTCATCAATCGAGCTCTGGCGCAGGCGGTGAAAGTCGCCGTGAAGCTGTTCCAGCAGATCATCAATGTTCTTTTCGGCGCGCTGCATCGCGGCCAGGCGGCTGGCGTTCTCACTGGCAAGGGATTCGGCGCAGGCGCGGAAGAGCGAGATGAACAGGTATCCGCGAATAAGGGAACGCAGTGTAGAGGGGAGATCGTTGAGGACTTCGGGCAGGATCTTCGTGGGCCATGGCACCTTCGTCAGCTGCTTCTGCCAGATCTCATCGAGCGGCAGCAGGCGCTGGCTCACGGGCTCATAGAGCGAGCCTGTTTGCGGGTGATTGTGAAAGATGTAAATCTGTTCGCAGCTGCGTTTGGCACGCTGCGATTCACTTTGAATTTGAATCTTTGCAACGAGCGGCGTGATGGCTTTGACGGAATTGGGCACGGCAAAGCGGCCCGCCATGGTGAGTCCTGCATCCGCAAGTCGGTCGTGAACGCGCTCACCCACGGCCCACACCAGCGGCTTGCCGGGCAGCGCGGAGAGCTTCTTGATCGCATAATCGGCTATGATGTCGTTGAACTGGCCGACGAGCCCCTGGTCCGAGCCGAAGACGATGGCACCGATCACGCCGGGGCCCTTCACATTCCGAGACGGCTGGATCGCAGTGGCGCGCTCGCCTTGGCGCAGGCAGACGCTCAGCCCCAGCTCGACGGTGCGCCAGTAGTCCGCCAAAGCATGCACCGACTGCTCGTACTGGCCGATGCTCGATGCCGCCAGCGCCTTCATCGTGCGCACGACAGACTGCAGATCACCCGCACTGCTGATCTGGCGCTGCAGGCTGGCGATGGTGTCGCTCATGCTTTCTTCGCAGGTTTGGGCTTCTCTGCCGACTCATTTTTGACCTCGGGAAGGAAAGGCTTCAGTGCCTGACGAGCGATCTCAATGATCTTATCGCGGTCTTCATCGCGGAGCTTTTTGTCGCTTTCGAACTGGTCGGTGATCTCAGCCGGAATGTTGGCGGCGGCGGCCTGCACAGCGAGCTGGGCCTCGGTCATTTGATCCAGCGCCACTGGATCAAAGAGATTGGCGGTGAGAGCCAGCAGCACGGCAATTTGTGCCGGAACCGCCACGGGGGCACTCTCGGCCTGCTTCAGACAGGCACGAATGCGCCGACCATGATCAATGGTCTTGCGCGTATCCTCATCAAGCCGGGCACCAAAGCGGGCGAAGGTTTCGAGTTCTTCAAACTGCGCGTAGGCGAGCTTCAGATCCCCTGCCACGGCGCGATAGGGCGCGCGCTGGGCCTTGCCGCCGACACGCGACACGGATTTGCCCACATCCACCGCAGGCAGCACACCCAGCTCAAACAACGATGGCGAGAGGTAGATCTGCCCATCGGTGATGGAGATTAGATTGGTCGGAATGTAAGCGGAAATATTTTGGGCCTCCGTTTCGATGATGGGCAACGCAGTGAGTGAACCACCGCCGCGCTCTTCACACAAATGGGTGGCGCGTTCGAGCAGGCGCGAGTGGATGTAGAAGATGTCACCGGGAAAGGCTTCACGTCCCGGTGGCCGGCGCAGCAGCAGCGAGAGCTCGCGATAAGCACGGGCATGCTGCGTGAGGTCGTCATAGACGATCAATACATCGCGCCCCTGTTCCATGAAATATTCAGCAATGCTCGTGGCGGCGTAAGGTGCCATGAAGGTGAGTCCCGATGGATCATTGCCCTCGGCCACCACGACAACGGTGTATTCCAGCGCCCCCTTCTCACGCAGAACGGCAATGCCTTTGGCGACAGCGGACGCACGCTGCCCGATAGCGCAGTAAACACACAGCACATCTTTGCCGCGCTGATTGAGGATGGTGTCTAGCGCGATGGCCGTCTTCCCTGTCTGGCGGTCTCCCACGATGAGTTCACGCTGACCACGACCGATGGGAATGAGCGCATCGACCACCTTGAGCCCGGTCTGCAGCGGAACCGTGACGGGTGAACGCTCCATGATGGGCACGGCAGGGCGTTCGATGGGAAGGCGTGCGCTGCTGGCGACTGTACCCAGCTCATCCAGAGGCCGTCCGAGCGGATCAACCACACGCCCCAGCAGGCCATCGCCAACAGCCACATCCATGACACGCCCGGTGCGCCGCACTTCATCACCCGCCTGAAGATGCGCATAGTCACCGAGCAGCACCACGCCGATTTCATCTTCATCAAGGTTGAAAGCGATGCCCGAGACGCCGCCGGGGAATTCGAGCAGTTCATCAAACCCCGCACCGGGAAGGCCGGAAACCTTGGCGATGCCCGTGGCGACGTTTGTGATGGTGCCCACCTCAAGGAGCGAGAGATGCGGAGCCAGAGACTCTCGCGTCTCTTTCAGGCTTGTGAACAGGCGGTCAAAAACACCGCTCAATGCTTCAGGCGCTGTACTCATGCCGAGTTCTTCTCAGATGTTTTGTCAGTCACCGTCGGCTTTGCCAGAAGTTCATCGACGCCCTGCTGTAGGCTGGTCAGATAGTCGGCAATGCTCCAGGCGACCTTCTGTCCGCCGGCGCTGAGCTCAATCCCGCTGACGATCTCAGGTGCCGTTTTAAACCGCAGATGGACGTCGGCTGAGAAGGTGACGTTAATGGCCTGCTGCAGGACAGCGCGCTGTTCCGGCGGTAGTTCGAAGGCACTGCGAATAAGCGCTGGCTCCGCTGAGTTTTTCAGGACTTCTGCCAGCTTGCTTCGGTCCGCATCATCCATCGCCTGCAAGCGGCTGGCAAACACCGTTGCCATCTTCTCTTCCAGGCTCACTCCGGCCAGATCTGTCAGGGTCTTTCTCGCGATGGCAAACACCTCCTCCTGAGCCCGGCTGACAATCGACTCCTGGAGTTTCTTCGCGTCGCTGCGCAGCAGTTCGTCCCGCTTGGCGCTGAGTGCATCAGCCGCCTTGCGCGCCTCCTCGATCAATCGCTGACGTTCCGCCTTAGCTTCTTCGGCGGCTTTGCTCAGCATCTCGGCACGCTGCTTGTCAAACTCCGTGTTCTTATTTTGGAACTCCGCCTTCTCCTTGGTGGCCGTCGCTTCCCTGTCGGTGGCATCGGCGATCTGCGCGGCGATGCGCTTCTCCCGCGCATCGATGGCCTTGAGCACGGGATGATAAAGATAGCGCTTCATCAGCCACACCAGGATGAGGAAGTTCAGTGCCTGCGCACCGACGGTGAACCAGTCAATAAGCATGATGTTACTTGGCGACGGTTTGCGTGATGAAATGATTCCAGAATGGATTGGCAAAGATCAGGATCATCGAGACCACGAAGCAGTAAATGGCCGTGGACTCGATCATGGCGAGACCCACGAACAAGGTGCGCGTGATGGTGGCGGAGGCGTCCGGCTGCTGCGCCAGCGAGGTGAGCGCAGTGGCGACGGCTTTGCCTTCGGAAAAGGCCGGCCCCATGCAGCCGAAGCTGGTGGAGATCCCCGCCGTGATGATGGATACGATGGCTACGAGGGTGGTGTCATCCATGGTGTGTTGAGAGGTTAGGTTTTGACGGGTTGTTTGGGTTTACGAGTGCTCATGGCTGCGGCGATGTACACGGCCGCGAGAATGCTAAAAATGTAGGCCTGAACCATGCCCGTGAGCAGGCCCAGCAGGATCATCAGAATGGGAAAGACGAAGGGGGTGATCGTCAGCAGAATGGCCAGGATCATCGCACCGCTCATCATGTTTCCAAACAACCGCACAGCGAGCGCCAGCGTGCGCGACACCTCGCTGATAATGTTGAACGGCAGCATGATGACCGTGGGTTCCATGTAGGATTTGAGATATCCGCCCACGCCTTGATCAGCGATGCCATACATCGGCACTGCAATCAGCACACACAACGCCAGCGCAGCCGTGGTGGAAAGCGAGCCCGTGGGCGGTTCATAACCAGGAATGACCGTGCAAAGAGCGGCAGTGGCCACGAACAGAAACAAGGTGCCGAGAAAGCCGATAAACTTCTCCGGATGCCGCAGCCCCACGTCCTTGATCTGCTGCTGCATCGCCGTGACGATGATCTCCAGCAGGTTCTGCCAGCGCGAGCGCTGATGCTCCGTGGTGAGATTGCGCGTGATGAGTTTCGCGCCCCCCCCAAGCAGCAGCATGATGCCCCAGGTAAACACAATGGTGCCATTGAGTTTGAACCAGCCGTACTGCCAGAAAATCAATCCATCAGGACTCAGACGCATGACGATCCTCCTTCTGTTTGCCGCGTGTCAGCCAGGTCACGGCCAGACGCGCGCTGATGAAACCCGCCATGCAGACCAGCAGGCGCTGCCATTGACCGTTTGAGACAAGATAGAACCCCACCACCACCACACTCATGCGCAGCAGCGCGCTGCCCAGAAACAGCAGTGCAGGCCGTGGCGAGTTGAGTCCTTTGCGGATCGTCCACCACAGGCCGCCAAAAAAAACCGCGCCGAGCAGCAGGCCTGCGGCAAAGCTCAGCATCATGGAGAGCAGGTCATTCATCATCGTCTTCCTCCTGGTTATTCTGTTCCTCACCCATGGCCTTGTCTTCCTTGTCGATCCAGTACCAGGCATTCACGCAGCCCAGCACCAGACCGGCCACCAGCAGCGCCAGCGTCCACGAATGCGCGCCGGGATAATTCTTGTCCAACCACAGCCCGAGTGCTGCGCCGACCAGGGTCGGCACCACCACCGACCACCCCACGAGCCCCATCATGCCCAGGCCAAACCACACCGGCGAGAGGGCATGACGCCTAGCCTTGAGTTTGCGCATCGCTTTCGCGCCGACCTGCTCGGCCAGTGTGGGTTCGCTTTTGGCAGCGGGCTCTGGAGGTGGCTCACTCATGTTTGAAGTTTGCAAAACGACGCAGGAATCCGGTTTCTAATTTTGCCATCACTGAGCGGGCGCTGCGCTCGTCTTCATCCAGTTCTAGAAACTCCTGCTCCACCGATTCGCGCAACTGCCTCAGATCCTTCCCTAACATCGCACGGCGCACGGATACCAGCACATCAGGCCCGGTCTTCACCAGCACCCCCTCATCCACGGCCAGGAAGACTTCGCCCTCCGCTGCCGTCTCATAAACCAAAATGCCGGGTGACAGCGCCGCGATGCAATCCTGCCGGTGTGGCAGCAGACCAAACGATCCTTCCCGCCCCTCCCGCGTCTCTGCAACGATGCGCTTCACGCCGGTTTTATCGGCGAAAATCTGGAATGGCAGCAGGATTTTCAGATTCATGCGGCGTGGTCGGGCTTCGCCTCCGGTTGAGATTTCTGTTTCTCCTTCGCCTCGTCGATCTTTCCGATCATGTAGAGTGCACTTTCGGGGTAGTCTTTAAACTCGTCGTTCAAGATGCGCTCACAGCCGTCCAGCGCGTCCGCCAGACTGACGAGCTTGCCTGCATGACCGGTGAACTGCTCGGTGGTGAAAAACGGCTGCGTCAAGAAGCGCTCCAACCGGCGCGCACGCGCCACCACGTTGCGATCCTCCGGCGAAAGCTGCTCCAGGCCAAGCATGGCGATGATGTCTTTCAGATCCGCGTACTGCGCGAGCGTACGTCGGATCTCCTGCGCGAGCTTGTAGTGCCGCTCGCCCACAATGCCCGGCGTAGCCATCTTGGAATTCGACTGCAATGGATCGATGGCAGGAAACAACCCTTCGCTGGCACGCTTGCGTGAGAGCACGACCGATGCGGAAAGGTGCGAGAAGGTATGCACCGCCGCCGGATCGGTGAAATCATCGGCAGGGACATACACGGCCTGGATAGAAGTGATGGCACCCGTGTCCGTGTTTGCGATGCGCTCCTCCAGCCCTGACAGCTCCGTGCCCATGGTGGGCTGGTAGCCGAGACGTGAGGGCATTTGACCCATTAGGCCCGACACCTCCATGCCTGCCTGGATGAAACGAAAAATATTGTCAATAAGCAGCAGCACATCGCGGTGCTCATCATCGCGAAAATATTCGGCCATGGTCAGGGCCGCATGCCCTACACGAAAACGGCTGCCCGGCGGTTCGTTCATCTGCCCAAACACCATCACCATGTTGGGCAGCACACCAGCTTCTTTCATTTCGCGATACAGCTCTTCGCCTTCGCGGCAGCGTTCGCCAATGCCGCAAAAGATGCTCACACCGTCTTGATGCCCGACCATGTTGTTGATCATTTCGGTGAGCAGCACCGTCTTGCCCACTCCAGCGCCGCCGAAAAGCCCCGCCTTGCCGCCGCGCTCCAGCGGCACGAGCACATCGATCACTTTGATTCCTGTCTCAAAAATTTCGGACTTCGTGGAACGTCGTGCCAGTGCGGGCGGCGCACGATGCACCGAACGCCACTGCACATCGGCCAGAGGTTCCTTGCGGTCGATCACATTGCCAAACACATCAAACATGCGCGAGAGCAGCGCTTTGCCCACCGGTGCTTTCAGCGGCCCGCCCGTGTCTTCCACCGCCATGCCACGCGCCAGCCCCTGCGTCGGCGTCAGTGCAATACCGCGCACATGCTGTGAATCACGCTGCACCAGCACTTCGATGACGATTTCCCCATTGTCTCCAGCATGCAGCACCGAGTAAATCGGCGGCAGATGATGCTCGAAACGCACGTCCACCACACTCCCCCTCACCGAGACGACAACGCCTTGATTTGCAGACGCCATCTTAACGTCCTGTTTTGTTTGAAGGTCCAAGCTCAGCGCTGTCATCGTGTTCTTTGTTCCTTGCCTGAACACCCAACATGCCGTCCGTGTGCCTGCATGCAATGGGGTGTCCTACCCATATCATGTTTTCGACATAGGCCGCCAGCCTATGCAATGAACCTCACTGACTTGGCTCATTCATATGCCACCTCTTTACAGGTCCGTGAAACGTGACGTCCACGGAGCCCGTAGTGACTTGATGCGCCACGCTTTCTTTTTCTTCGCCGCCTGTGTCTCATTGCACGCGGCACCTCCTCCCAAACTCGATTTCGGTTCTGTCCGTGAAGAGCACCTCATGATCCCGATGCGTGATGGCAAGCGCCTCTCGGCCTATGTGTTCTTTCCTGCGGGCGAGGGCAAATGGCCCGCCATCTTCGAGCAGCGCTACGCCGACATTAGCAGTGCCGGATCGCGCAAGGCGGCGGCCAAGTTCGCTGAAGCGGGCTTCGTTATCGCACTGGTGAACTACCGTGGCACGCATGAGAGCGAGGGTGTTTACCGTGGCTATCGCGGACTGCAATGGGGGCCGCTACGCGACGGCTACGATGTCTGTGAATGGCTCGCTTCCCAGCCCTGGTGTACGGGCAAAATCGGAACGTATGGCGGCTCGCAGGCAGGCTACGCGCAGAACTACCTCGCCGTCACTCAGCCGCCGCATCTGGTGGCTCAGTACATGACCGACACGGGCCTTAGCCTGTATCAGGAAGGCTACCGCATCGGCGGTGCCACGAAGCCGCAGCGCTTCATCAAAGGCGGCGCGGTGGCACGCGACATCAAGGACAATGAAGCCATGCTGCGTGAATGGGACCTGCACCCTGACTTTGACGACTTCTGGAAGGACGAGGATGCCTCGCTGCATTTCGACAAGATGAACTATCCCTGCTTCACCATCGGCAGCTGGTTTGACTTCATGTGCCAGGGCAGCGTGGCCAGTTTCATCGGACGCAACCAGCACGGCGGCCCCAACTCACGCGGCCAGCAGCAGCTAATCATCGGCCCATGGCTGCATGGCGGCTATCCGAAGTCGAACAAGATCGGCGAGCTCCTCTTCCCGGAGAACGCCTTCTTCGACGTGTATCCGCACATGACGAAATGGTTCAATCACTACCTCAAAGGCGTGGACAACGGCATCGAGAAGGACCCGCCCGTGAAATACTACGTGATGGGTGCAGTCGGTGAGGAAGGTGCTCCCGGCAATGTGTGGCGCGAGGCCAGAGACTTCCCGCCGGCCAGCAAAGCCGCCGACTGGTTCTTGCAACCCGACGGCAAACTCGCCGCCGCAAAACCTTCTGCCGCTAAAGCGAGCACCGCGTACGCCAGCAATCCATCGCAGCCGATGAGCCTGCCCTACGCGGGCTTTCCTGGTGCCAAAGATGCAAGTGGCTTTGAAGAACAGGCCGAGGTGCGCACATGGACGAGCGAGGTGCTCACACAGCCGCTCGAAGTCACGGGCCGCATCAAAGCTGAAGTCTTCGTCTCATCGACCGCGAAGGACACGGACTTTTTCCTGCGTGTAACCGATGTCTATCCCGATGGTCGCTCCATCCTGCTGATGGACTACCCGCTGCGGGCGCGCTATCACGAAGGCTTCGATCATCAGAAATTGCTCGTGCCTGGCACAGTGACGAAACTCGCCTGGGACATCGGCTGGACCAGCATCATCTTTAACAAGGGCCATCGCATCCGCATCACCATCGCCAGCACCGGAGCCCCCTTCTACGAGCCGAACCCGCAGACCGGTGCACCCATCAGTCACTTCATCACTGAACCCGGCGTTCCCGCCATCAACACCATCTGGCATGATGCCACGCATGCCTCACGCGTGATTCTGCCCGTTATCAAATAAGCCCACCACTCTCATGCCAGCATTCCTCTCCCGACGCTCTCTCGTATGTGCCTTCACCGCCTGTGGCGCATTGCTCCAAGCCAATGCGGAGGCTCCGCTCATCGCCTATGTAGGCACCTTCACCTCACCGCTGCAGAACATGAAAGCGACGCAGGTGGATCTGCCGCCGGGCAACGGCCAGGGCATCCACCTTTTTGAAGTGAATCGCAGCACGGGCGCCATGACCCCCTGCGGACTCTACAAAACGGGCACGAGCCCCAACTGCCTCACCTTCAACGCAGCAAAAACCGTCCTCTACTCAACGAATGAAACCGACCATCAGGGTGAAAACGAAGCGGGCTCGGTCAGCGCCTTTGCCATCAATCCCGCCGACGGCCAGTTGAAACTCCTGAACACCGTCAGCTCCGGCGGCAAGGGGCCGACCTACGTGAGCCTCCACCCCTCAGGACGCTTCCTGCTGGTGGCGAACTACTTTGGCGGCTCGGCCTCAGTGCTGCCAATCAAGGCCGATGGCAGCCTCGGTGAAGCCACGGACTTCAAGCAGGATGCTGGAACCATCGGGCCGAAAAAGGCCACGAACGCCCCTCCCGGCAGCTTTGCCTTCAGCGGGCATGACCAGACGCACTCGCACATGATCGCCGCAGATGCTTCGGGACGTTACGTGCTCTCCGTGGATCTCGGCTTGGATCAGATTCTGGTTTGGAAATTTGATGACCAGAAGGGCACCCTCACGCCGAACAATCCGCCCTTTGTCTCCCTCCCTGCGGGAGATGGCCCGCGCCACTTCGCCTTTCACCCCACGCGCCCCTGGCTCTACTCCTTGCAGGAGGAAGGCTCCACGGTCGTGCTCTTCGACTACGATTCTGACAAAGGTCGCCTTACCTCGCGTCAGACCATCTCCAGCCTCCCACCCGGTTTTGCCGGCAGCAATTTCTGCTCCGAAATCCTCGTCTCCGCCGACGGCCGCTTTGTGTATGCAGGCAACCGCCTGCACGACAGCATCAGCGTTTTCGCCGTCGGCAAAGACGGCACCCTCACCTTCGTCAGCGAAGAATGGACGCACGGCGATTATCCCCGCAGCTTCAACTTTGACCCTACCGGCAACTTCCTTTACAGCCTCAACCAGCGCGGCGACAACGTCGCGGTATTTCGAGTTGACCACAAAACCGGCTCCCTCACCTTCACCGGCCACTACACGCCCGTCGGCAATCCTTCGAGCATCGTGTTTCTGGATCTAGGCAAAGGCGGTTAACCCTCCGATACTGCACGCTCAATGCGCCGGTCTGGCACCAGCCAGATGAGTGCCACGACCACATAAAGGCAGACTGAAATCCACGAGTGATAAAACGCGGTGGGAATGGCGGCGAGATAAAACAAGGGTGACAGCTTGCCTTTGAAATCGCTGCCGAGAGCGGCAGCGAGTTTCGAGTCGCCCTGGTTTTTCAGGATGCAGCCCTGCAAAATGTAGTAGGCGATGGCGGCGCATAGCAGCACGACGCCATAGCAGGCCGTGGGGAGCGCCGCGACATGATTCTCCCCCATCCAGCCCGTGGCAAAGGGAAACAGCGAAAGCCAGAAGAGCAGATGCAGATTGGCCCACATGATGGGGCCCGTGACCTTGCGGCAGGCCTTCAGCAGATGGTGGTGGTTGTTCCAGTAGATGCCCACATAGATGAAACTCAGCACGTAGCTGAGAAACACCGGCAGCAGCGGCTTGAGCGCCTCCAGATCGGCACCATGCGGAACCTTCAACTCCAGCACCATGATGGTGATGATGATGGCCAGCACGCCATCGCTGAAAGCCTCAAGCCGGTTCGTTTCCATGGTCAAATATTACGCCAGTGACGGCACACCGATGCTGACATCGACCTCGGCATCGTAGTCCACGCCTTCGAGGCCGAAGCCGAAGAGACGCAGGAAGCTGGTCTGGTAGCCTTCAAAATCACCCAGTTGAGCGAAGTTTTCGGTGTTCACTTCGGCCCAGCGCTGCCCCACGAGTTCCTGCAGGGCGGGCTTCATTTCCCAGTCATCCACACGGATGCGTCCGGCTTCATCCGGTTGCGGGTTGCCATTGTAGAGGCGTTCGCGGAAGAGGCGGTCCATTTGCTCGATGCAATCCTCGTGCGTGCCCTCGGCCTTCATTGCCTTGTAGAGCAGCGAGATGTACAGCGGCACCACGGGAATCGCGGAACTGGCCTGCGTCACAAGCGCCTTGTTCACCGATACCCAGGCCTTGCCTTTCAGCGCGGCGAGCTTGCCGTCCAGCACACGCTGCACGCGCTCCAAATCTTCCTTGGCACGACCAATGGTACCGTTCTTGTAAATCGGCCAGGTCACTTCCGGCCCGATGTAGCTGTAGGCCACGGTCTGCACGCCTTCGGCGAGTACGCCCGCGCTTTGCAGTGCGTCGATCCACATTTCCCAGTCTTCACCGCCCATGACGGCCACGGTCTGCGCGATCTCGTCTTCGTTCGCAGGATCAATGGTCACTTCATTGACCACCCCGTTGCCCGTATTGAGATTTTTGTTCGTGTAGGATGCGGAGCCGATGGGCTTGAGCACGGATTTGAAAACCTCGCCCGTCTTCGGGTGCGTGCGGCGTGGGGAGGCGAGACTGTAAATGACGCAATCGACCTGCCCCATATCCGCTTTGATCGCTTCGATCACCGTGGCCTTCATCGCATCCGAGAAAGCGTCGCCATTGAAGGAGCGGGCATACAAACCGGCGGCCTTCGCTTCATTTTCAAAGGCGGCGGAGTTGTACCAGCCTGCGGTACCGCAGCGCTCGGCCTCACCGGGCTTTTCAAAAAACACGCCCATGGTAGCTGCACCCGAGCCAAAGGCCGCCGCGATGCGCGAGGACAGGCCGTAGCCAGTCGAGGAGCCGACGACCAGCACCTTTTTGGGGCCATTGGCGATAGGGCCGCGCGACTTCACGACGGCGATCTGGTCAGCGATGTGTTTGGCACAGCCTGTCGGATGTGCGGTGGTGCAGATGAATCCGCGAATTTTAGGGGCGACGATCATAGGTGGGTAAGTTGAGCGTTAGCAGTCGCGGGGGGGCTGGCAACTTGTTTTCCTGTCCCTCATCCGGCATCATGCCCCTATGCCCGCCCCTTCATCCGCCCCCGAACAGCGCTTCTCCGACCGCGTGGAGAATTACGTGCGCTACCGCCCCAGCTACCCGCAGGAAATCATCCCCCTGCTGCAATGCGAAGCCACGCTCACAGCGCAATCCATCATTGCCGATATCGGCTCGGGAACCGGCATTTCCGCCGAGCTTTTTTTGCGCGCAGGCTGCAACGTGCATGCCGTGGAGCCGAATCTTGAGATGCGCACCGCAGCGGAGCGTCTGCTCGCGCATTATCCCAGCTTTCACAGTGTGAATGGCAGTGCCCAGGCCACCACGCTGACGGATCGCAGCGTGGATTTCATCGTCGCAGCACAGGCATTCCATTGGTTCAACACGCCCGAGACCCGTGCTGAATTCACCCGCATCCTCAAGCCCGGCGGCAACGTCGCGCTCATCTGGAACGAGCGTAAACTCGATGACACGCCCTTCCTTCACGCTTTCGAACAACTGCTCCTCACCTTCGGCACCGACTACGCGCAAATCCGTCACGAAAACATCGACACCGCTGCCCTCGGTGCGTTTTTCGTCGGCCCATATGCCACGCACACCTTTGCCTATGAGCAGCACTTCGATTTCGAAGGCCTCAAAGGCCGCCTGCTCTCCAGTTCCTACGCCCCTGCGGAAGGCCAGCCACGCCACGAGGAGATGATCGCCGAACTGCGCCGCATCTTTGACGCCCATGAGGCATCAGGCCAGGTCTGCTTTGAGTATGACACGCGTGTGCATTTGGGACGTTGAGTTCATCACTTCACCCCACGTACTTCAAACCCTTCCGCCTCCAGCACTGCGCGCACCTTGGCCGCCTGATCGCCTTGAATCTCGATGCGTTTGTCACGCACCGTGCCGCCACAGCCGCAGGCGGCACGAACGCGTTTGGCGATCGTTTCGATGACGGAAAGCGGCAGATGCGTGGCGAAGTCTTTGATGACAATGACCGTCTTGCCACCGCGATGAGCTTTTTCACGCTGAAGCACGACGCGCCCCATTTTCCAGAGACGCTGGGGGGAGGTGGGGTCTGTTTTCGGATCCATAAACGAAGCGGCTCACCCCGCGCTGATGTCCTTGTTGTAGAACACCTTCACGTACTTCATGCCTTTGTCGTCGTCGAAGCCGCGTTCGAGCTGGGGGTCGTTTTCGCTGTTGCCGGGTTTGATGTGGATTTCGACGCCGGTGTCGAGTTTGAGGACGGCGGCGATGCGTTTTTTGGCTTTGGTGAGGTCTTTTTTAGAGATCTCGAAATTGGTTTCGAGGGGCTGGCCCTGCTCTTCTTCGATGCGGGCGCGGTGTTCGTCGAACTTGGCGATGGCGTCGGGGGATTTGAGGACGGTCTGGCCGAACTCTTCGAGGTCGAATTTTTCGCGGCCTTCGAAGTAATCGAGGGCGTCTTTGGCGGCGTTGGCGGTTTCCCAGGGCGGTGTGTCGTCATCGGCGGGCTGCTGTTCTTCGAGGAAGGACACGGCCATCTTGGTGTAGGCGTTGGTGAGGAAGGCGGCGTCTGGCACGGCCTCCACGCCGAGGAATTCGCGGACCCAGAAGCGGGTGTCGCCACCGCTGCGGTCGAAGGTGAGGACGTAGTAGCCTTTCTCGGCCCAGAAATTGAGGATGAGGCAGCCTTTGTCAATCTTGTCGGGATTGATGCCGTGCTCGGTGTGGAGCTGGAGGTCGCCGTTGCGCGGGGTGATGGTGAGGAAGGGCACGACGCTGTCGCTCTTCAGGATGCAGAGGCCGTTGACGAGCTCGCCTTCGATGTGGATTTCCTTGAGGAGGGAAATGCAGAGATCGCCGGCCTTGATGTTGGGATGGTTGGATTTGGCGTAGAGGCGCTGAGCGATCTCGATGCCTTTGGGGAGGAGTTGATCCTCATCTTCAAAGATGGCCTTGGCGCAGTTGTTCACCTCATGCTGCTTGAGCGAGGCGTGATGGGTGAAACGGTGGGCGAGGCAGGCCTTGAAAGGCTTCAGGAACAGCGCAGTAAGGGCTTCCTGATCCCCCTCGGCGATCTGAAACACCTCGCGGGAGGTTTGCAGAGGCTCCTCACGCAGAGGATTGCCGATCTTGGCGAGGACGACTTTGGTGGCGGTGGCAGTGTTGAGACGAAGTTTGACGGACATGCGGGGCGCGGAGAGTAGAAAGGGAATGCGTTTGGCCAAGGATTAAAGAAACCTGCAATTGAAGTTTGAGACCGCTACAAAGTAGAAAAGTGAACCTGTTGCGCCACGACAGATCCTTCGGGGTTTCCCTGATGCCACGAGCAGGGCGGAGCCGATTGCGGGAAAAAAAGGAGCGTCCAGAATGGCGGTGTAAACGCGCCAGTCTGCATTTCATCACCGTTTTACCCCCCAAAGCCATGAATGCCCCTGTATTCACCACGCCAAGCGAGACTTTCAGTCCAGGCTCGCATCCCTCAGACAAAGAAATAGCCCTGCTTGCTTTCAAGCATTGGAAGGAGGAGGGCTGCTCGCACCTGCGGCCGGAACACTGGCTCAAGGCGGAAAAAGAGCTGCTGGCGGTCTATGCGGCAAAGGGGCAGGTTTTTGTTCCCGCCGAGTCTGAACGGCTGGAGGAGTTTTGGGAGCAGGAGATGGAAACGATCTCCTGCTATGCCATGGATAGCGATCTGCTGCTCGCAACGAAAGGCTGGTCATGAATAGATCCTGCACAGTCCAAGAAACGGCGGTGGAGCCTGCCCGTCCGGACTTGGCCGCAGGTACACACAATGACGGCACGCCAACCCCGCAGCATCCGGAGGAATGCCGTCGGATTTCGAGCGCAGAGCTTGCGCAGAAAGTCATGAAGCTGACGGGAAGCGTGCGCCTAGCCTCCCGGTCCGCCCACCACTGGCATCACTGCGGCATCAACGAATAGCACGGCACAGGATGGCAGGAGCGCCAGCATGAACAAATTCCTTCGAGAATCTCGTCTTCTAGCCGGAGTCAGGCTTTCCGGCGCGACGCAGGCCGGTCTGATGAAGGAGGACACCAGCACTCATCCGACGCAGCCCGGGCGCAGGCGGGTGCGACATGCCGCCGCCAATAGTGCCGCTGATGATACCAGCCTTTGGGTTCAGGAGCCCATGCGTTTTCACCGGGCGCGCTATGAGCACCTGACCCGCCTCCTGCATGGGAGGTTCAATCTGGCCTCAGCACTGCTGAGCTGCCTGATTCTAATCATGCTCGGATGGCGTGCCTGGTGCGGCGAATACGTGTCTCCCGAACGCTGGCTGTACGGCCTGTTGTCCGGCTGGTTTATCGTCTTGATGGCACGGCTGGCGTTGTTCACCTGTCTGGCGGCACCACGCGGCATCTGCTATACGCAGGGCGGGTTGCGCATCTCCGGCCTGGGCACCCTGCGGGCCGAGCAGGTCCTGCACTGGTCGATTCAGCGCGGCATCAGGATCCGCACCCATGCCAAATCCGGGGCGCGGTTGCAAATTTGCTGCCGTTGGTGCGGGTGCGAACGGCACTGGACGATGTTGATGGAGGAAGGCCTGGAAACAGAGCGGTTGGAGCGCCTGCTGGAGATGCATTTGCCACGCAGTTCCCATGGGGCAAACACACTATCCCTGCACCGAACGATTCAGATTGAAGCCGGAATCCTGAGTCAGTAGGTTCCCCCATGCCTCGCCCCCCCTCCAGGCAGTCCAAGTCGGCAGGCTCCTCCCAGGCAAAACGCGGGAGCGGAGATGTGCCTCGCACACGCAAGCCCAAATCTGGACCAGCGGCCACGATGGGCAAAACACCACGATCCCCTTCCCCGCGAAGCAAGCCCCGCAGCCTTCTGTCACCAGCGGCCCAAAACTCTCCGAAGCAGAAGAAGGCGCGGCAAACCCGCACGCAACTGGAGGCAATCAACAAGTCCCTGACCGCGAACGAACTGCGCTTCCGCTTGATCATGGACCATGCTCCGGTGCTGGTATGGCTGAGTGATACCCAGAAAAAATGCACTTGGTTTAACAAGCCATGGTTGGAATTCACAGGCCGGACGATCGAGCAGGACATGGGAGACGGCTGGGCGGACAATGTGCATCCCGACGACCTGGACCGCTGCCTCATCATCTACACGATGGCCTTCGATGAGCGCGTGCCGTTTGAAATGACGTACCGGCTGCGCCGCCACGATGGCGAGTACCGCTGGCTGCTCGACAAAGGTGCCCCGCTGAACGACCCTGGGTATGAATTCGCCGGCTACATCGGCAGTTGCGTGGACATCACCGACCGGAAACTCGCCGAGTCGGCGGTGCGGGCCAAGGAAATGCAGCTCCGGCTGATCACCGACAACACCCCCGTGATGCTGGTGCAGTGCAGCCGCGATCTGCGCTACACCTTCGTCAATCGCGCCTATGCGAACATGCTGAGGCTCGAACCGGAGGAAATCATCGGCAGACCGATCATCGACATCCTGGGCAAAAAAGCCTGGGGCATCATCCGCCCCAAAATCACCCAGGTGCTGCGCGGCAGGCGCATCGAATACGAGGAAGTCATCCCATATCCCAACTCCGGTCAGCGCATGGTGAATGTGATCTATGTGCCTGACAAAAATGTGCTGGGCCAGGTGACGGGCTGGCTGGCCTCGATCAACGACATCACCGATCGTCGGCAGATCGAGGATGAACTGCAGCGCGAGCGGGTCTTTCTGCGCCAGGTGATCGATGCGACCCCAAGCATGATTTTTGTAAAGGACCAGAACGGGAGGTTTCTGCTGGGCAACGCTGCGCTCGCGCACAGCTGCGGCACGACGGCGGAAAAGCTGGTCGGCAGATCAGATGCAGATTTCCACCGCACGCCCGAGCAAATCGCGCACTTCAAACAAAGCGACCATGAAGTCATGTCGGGCGGCAGGGCGCGGCGGATTCCCGAGGAGGAAATCACCCAAGCAGACGGGCAGGTGCGCTGGTTCAGCACCGGCAAGGTGCCCCTGTTCAATGACGCCGGTGTCTGCGACAAGGTGCTGGGAGTGGCCACAGACATCACCGAACAGCGGCAGACTCAGAAAGAGCTGGAGCAGCGCGTGTCTGAACGCACGGCAGAGCTGGTGGCCGCGAACGAGCTATTGAGGGCGCAGATGGAGGAACGGAACCGGCTCGAAAACACCCTGCTCGACATCTCCGAACAGGAGCAGCGGCGCCTTGGCCAGGACCTGCACGACGGGCTTTGCCAGTCTCTTTCAGGTCTGGCCTTCATGGCACGGTCACTGACCAAAACCCTGGTGGCGCAGGAACTCGTGGGACCGGCTGCAGAAGCAGCACGACTGGCGGACTTGATCCATCAGTCCGTGGAGGAATCCCGCAACATCGCGAAAGGGCTGCACCCCGTGGTCATGGATGCTGAAGGCCTCGTCTCCGCCCTGCATGAGCTGGCGGCACGCAGCAGCGGCAGCACCGCCTGCCGCTTGCGCTGCGAACGCATGGTTCCCATCACGGACAACGGGGTGGCGCTCCATCTGTATCGCATCGCGCAGGAGGCGGTGACGAATGCGCTGAAGCACTCAGGCGCGCGCAGCATCACCATGAGCCTCAGACTGCGGCAGAATCAGCTTAGTCTGAGCGTCGCGGATGACGGATGCGGCATGCCTGAGGTCCTGCCGGCCGGCGATGGCATGGGGGTGCGTTTGATGAAGTACCGTGCGGATGTGATCGGGGCGGATTTTGCCATCGGGAGACGCAAAAATCACGGCACCCGGATGACCTGCCTGCTGCGTATGCCTGCCGCCGCTCAGCCGCCCCCGCCCACATTCCCGGATCTTGATTCCCTGAACGAACGATGAAAATCACTCCCGTCCAGCAGCAGCGCATTCTCATCGTGGACGATCATCCCATTTTCCGCAAAGGCATCGCCATGCTCCTTGAGCATGAGCAGGACATCATCATCTGCGGAGAAGCGGAAACCGCCGCCCAGGCCATGGGACTGGTCGAGCACCAGGAGTTCGATCTCGTGATAGCCGACATCTCCCTGAAAGACATCAACGGCATCGAGCTGGTGAAATCGCTCAGGGCACTCAAGCCTCAATTGCCGGTGCTGGTTCTCTCCATGCACGACGAATCGCTGTATGCCGAACGTGCCCTGCGTGCCGGTGCGCGCGGCTACCTGATGAAGCAGGCGCCGCCAGACGAGGTGGTGACCGCCATCCGGCAGGTGCTCCGTGGGGACCTGTACCTCAGCGCTGCGGCAAATCTGCTGATGCTGAACACTTTTGTGACGGGAAGAGGCAGCAATAACAAAAGCTCGGTGGAGAAACTCAGCGACCGTGAACTGGAAATTTTCGAACTGCTTGGCCAGGGCCGCGGAACCAGCATGATCGCCCACGATCTGCGCCTGAGCGTGAAGACCATCGAAGCCCACCGTTCCCACATCAAGGCCAAACTCGCCATCACCACGGCTCCAGAGCTCGTGCGTGCGGCCGTCGAGTGGGTGACACGCCGCACCGGCGGCGGCGATTGAGCGCGCAGCCGAAATCCAGCCGCACACCTCTGCTTGCAGACGTGACAATGCAGCGCGAGTGCAAGGGTACATGACCGACAGCGAAACGAACGCCTCCGCCCCAGTTCACCTCCCCTGGCTGGTGCGCATCCCTGAGATTTTTGAGGGGATCGCAGACACTGTTCTGCAGCAAATGGGCGCGGTTTCGAGCACACGGCTGGGTCAGGATTATTATCTCATCAAGACCGCGTCTCCGGCAAAGATCCGCCAGTCAGAAGCGGCAAAGTTTGCACGCTGGAATCTGCCGATGGACCACACCTGGCCGTGCAATGCACAAAAGATGGACGGCTTCATCGAGAAGGCGGCGCAAACGCTGCTGAAGAAGTTTGGCGAACGCAAACCCCAGGGGATTTTCATCGGCACGCTGCAGCCCACGTCTCCCGATAAGTACTACAAAGGGCTGGCGTCCAATCTGCGCGGCCGGGTGCTGCAGTTGTTTCCCAAACTGGCCGCTGCAACGGTGGAGGAGCAGGCCCCAATGGAAGAGACCTTGTTTTGTCTCGTTGGAAAAGAGGGCTTGTTTTGTGGCATGCAGAGTCCGCGTGCATCGAACGGTCTTTATGCAGGCGGCAGCAAATACATTGATCAGGATGCGCCGGACACGATCAGCCGCGCGGGTGCCAAGATCGCGGAGGCGCTGCATTATCTGCTGTTGTACCGGCCGCCAATGAAAGAAGGAGCTCATTGGATCGAACTTGGTGCCTGCCCCGGCGGCATGACCTCGGAACTGCTCGCCCGCAACCAGCGCGTGACAGCGATAGACCGTGCACCGCTGGACAAACGCCTCGATGGCCGGCCGGGGTTGCGGTTTTTCCTGGAAGACGTGGCCGCCTTTCAGCCGAAGGCAGGCACCACCTATGACGCGCTGCTGTGCGACATGAACGGACAGCCGGAGGAATCCATTGAGCAGGTGATCCGCTTGTCACGCTTTCTCAAGCCGGGAGGACTCGTCGTTTTCACGCTCAAAGTGCCACGCATTGACTCCATCGAGGAGCCCAACGAATTGTTTCGACTCATCGTGTCGATGTCGCGGGCGGCGGGCCTGCGGCTGTTTGCACAGACGCACCTGACTTACAACCGCCACGAGTTCACACTGTTTCTGGAGCGTGACTGACTTCTGTTTCAGCCGTGGGCAAATCTTCCGGCTTCAGCAGCACGGCACCTTTGAGAATTCGGCAGAACTCCTTTTTCGTGACTTTGTGCAGCGTTCCCTCTTTGGAAACGGGATCTTTCATCACCTTGTACTCGATGGACATGCGCGCCCATTCGACAATGCGATAGTAATCCCCCCCTTGCCGCCAAATCTGCCCTTGTTCCAGCTTCATGAACTCCATTAGCCGCAGCAGCGGCATGCGCCATGATATTTTGCAGCCAGCTGCACATTCCAGGCGCAGAAAACGAGTATCCCCGGCTACTTAGAGCCAGGAGCCCTGCCAGGGCGGTAGGCACCGGAGGAGTCTTCCAGGCGGGGGCAGACACCGAGAAAGCGGGCACGTAAGCGTCCGATCTGAACAGTCAAGTTTTCCAAAATAAACCTGAATTCATGCTTGTTTGCTGGATTTGTTATTATTATAATTATAATATATGTAACAGATACAGATCAAGCCCTTCATTTACCCCGTGGAGAGGCTCCCCATCACTGCCCTCACGCGCCCCTCGAATTCCCCATCTCGTAAACAGATCAAAAAAAACGATGAAAACGCCCTCACACCTACCCCGACTCCTCTGCCTCGCTCTTGCGCTGGCGTGGACACAAGGAACCCAGGCCAGCACGGTCTTTTGGGGCAGCAACTTTAACGACGATCTATTCGACAGCTCTGGCAACACCCTCGATGCCACCTACTCCTTCGAAATCGGGACCTTTACTGGTGGTTTCACCCCCAGCTATCTGAACGTCGATCAATGGGAAGCCAACTGGCATGTGATTGATCGCGCCTTTGATCCCGACTCCAACGGCTGGAACGCGACAGAGCAGTTTTTTGTCGGAACGGTGGGCTTCAACACGGACGGCACCTCGGATTCCACCGATGCCAATCCCGCTGATGTCTTTATCCAGGATGATGTGGTCTATCTATGGGCCTTCAATTCCAAAACCATTGTGCCCAGCAGCGAATGGGCGCTCGTGACCGACGGGACCACGGCGGGAAACACCGGTGATCCCTGGGTCGTCCCCAATCCTGCCGACACCGTCGGCTCCTATAACTGGAATCTGAGCGACGCGAGCACCACCGTGATCGGGGGTGCCAATGGAGTGCAGGGTGACGGCACCTACTCCGCAACCCCTCCAGTGTTCAGCCTGCAGACAGCAGTGGTGCCAGAACCCGGTTCTGCTTTTCTGCTGCTCGCCGCAGCAGTTGCACACCTGGCACGCCGCGCACGCCGCATGAACCGCATGTCCCTGCTCTAAAGCCACCCCATGAGGGAAAACGCATCACGATTATTCGATCTGACGTGTCGCCTGACAGCGGCACGTTTCTTCGTTTCAATGTGCTGCGCCTCGCTTGCTGCCGCGACGGCGGCCAGCGCCGCGACCGATTTCAGCGATTACTCCGTTTTTGGCAGTGCCAGCAGCACCGTGGTAAGCAACATCAAAATCGGTGCCACCACCGACGGTGAAAGTGCCATCACCGCCAACACCACCGCCACAGGGGACGACATCACAGGGAGCGATGACGAAGACGGCGTGACGGTTCCAGCCAGCCTTGTGGCTGGCACATCCGGCAGTATCATCGTCAACGTCACCAACACGAGCGGCTCCACGGTATACCTCAATGCGTGGATTGACTTCAATGGCAACGGAGTGCTCACCGATTCCGGCGAACAGATCGCCACCAACACCACGATTGCCACCGGCACATCGAACTCCAACAAAACCGTGAGCTTCACGGTGCCTGCAGCGGCCACCATCGGCACGGCAGGTGTGCGTGTGCGCCTGACCTCCACCAGCTCTCCCGGCTCCACCGCATTGAAAGGCAACGGTGAGGTCGAAGATTATATCACCTCCATCGTCTGTCCGGCTGTCACGCTGAACACGTCCTCCCTGCCAAGCGGTGCGGTGGGCAGGGTCTATTCCCAGACTTTGGGGGCCAGCGGCGGCACTGGCAGCTACACTTGGTCGCTGACCTCGGGAACGTTGCCAGCCGGGCTGGTCTTAAATACTTCCACCGGAGTGCTTTCAGGAACCCCCTCGGCAAGCAACGCTGGCGGGGCAAACCTCACTTTCACCGCAACGGATGCCTCTGGCTGCCAGGGCTCGGCCACTCTGCTGCTGCAGGTTGTCAATTTCATCTTCATCACTCCCGCAACGCTCCCCCCCCCGACAGTCAGCACGGCTTACTCGCAGGCCATGACCGCCCAGGAGTCCGGGTTTGACGTCCAGCAGGCATTCTCATCGACATCGGTCGGCACCCTCGCCGCAGCGGATGCCGTGCTGGCCGGCACGAACCGCATCAGCAACTGGACCGGCACCGCACCAACCATCTCTTTCAATGGCAGCGGCGCCGGTGGAGGCCACTTCACAGACGCTGACTTTCCGGCAGGTTCCGGCGATAACTTTGCCCTGAAAGCCACGGGTGTCATCACCATTCCGACATCTGGTGCCTGGACCTTTGCCACGAACTCCGACGACGGTGCGCGCGTCAAGATCGACGGCTCGGCGGTCATCAACGACGACTCGCTGCACGCGACCACAGACAAATTTGGAACGGTCACACTCACGGCGGGAACCCACACGATTGAACTCGTTTTCTTCGAACAGGGCGGAGGTGAGGCCATTGAACTGTTCGCGGCCCCCGGCACGCTGAGTTCATTCGGCTCCTCCTTCAAGCTTATTGGAGACACTGATGGCCTCAGTGTCGTGCGTTCATCACCAACCTACACCTGGAACGTTGCCAGCGGTTCCCTGCCCGCAGGCCTCACGTTGAATGCCGGCTCGGGTTTGATCAGCGGCACGCCCAGCAGTTCATCGACCTCCAATTTCACGCTCCGCGCCATTGACAACTATGGCTCCAGTGCCACCCAGGCTTACACCGTGCAGACTTGTTCTGCCGTCACCCTGAGCCCGACCACTCTCGCCGCCTGCATGGCGTACTCCGCCTACAGCCAAACCTTCAGTGCGGTCGGCGGCACGCAGCCGTATGTGTTTTCAGTCAGCAGCGGTGTACTGCCGGCTGGCTTGACGTTAAACACAGGCACAGGGGTCCTTTCCGGCCGTCCCACCGCGACAACGGCGGCCTCATTCACCATTGCCGTGACCGATGCCAATGGCTGCTCCGCCTTGCGCGCCTTCACCTTGACACCGGCCTCCCCCACGGACTTCGGCGACTATGCGGGCATCGGCAGCGCCAGCAGCACGGTGGTTTCCGCTCTCAGGATCGGCGCGTTGACGGACGCCGAATCCTCGGCCACCACGAATGGCACCGCCAACGGCGACGACAGCACCGATCTCGCGGATGAAGACGGTGTGACCCTGCCGGCATATCTGATCCAGGGGGCGGCAGGCTCGCTAATAGTGAACATCACCAACACGACAGGCGCGACGGCCTACCTGAACGCCTGGATCGACTACAACAACAACGGCGTGCTCACCGACAGTGGGGAGCAGATCGCCACCAACACCACGATCGCCACCGGGACATCTAACTCGAATAGAACCTTGAGCTTCACGGTGCCTGGCACCGCCACCGGCGGAATGGCGGGCGTACGCGTGCGGCTGACCTCCACCAGCAGCCCAGGCTCCACGGGAGCCAGCGGCAACGGTGAGGTGGAGGACTACGTGGTCAGCATCCTGCCCCCGACGGATTTCGGCGACGATTCCTCCTTCGGCATTGCGGGCAGCACCACTTCGACCTCCCTCAGGATGGGCGCACTGGTGGACAGCGAAAATTCAAGCCTCGCCAACTCCGCCGCGACAGGTGATGACCTCAACGGCAGCGATGATGAAGATGGCGTGACCTTGCCGGCCACGGTCGTTCAGGGGCAGTCCGGGCTGAGCGTGACCGTGAATGTCACCAACACCAGTGGGGCGGACGCCTTCCTCAACGGCTGGATCGACTTCAACAACAATGGTGTGCTCACCGACGCGGGTGAACAGATCGTCGTCAATGATGTGGTCGCCACCGCAACCAGCGGCAGCAACCGAACCTACACCTTCACGGTGCCGAGCGCGGCGGAGACAGGAGTGATCGGGGCGCGCTTCAGACTAACCTCTGTTGCCACTCCCGGTGACTCTGGAATTGTGGGCACCGGCGAGGTGGAGGACTATGCGATCACCGTTCTGCCCGCCTCCGATCACGGTGACTATTCGCGCTTCGCGGATGCAAGCAGCTATAACTCCAGCGCCCTCACCATAGGCGACCTAGAGGACACGGAATACACCCCGGTCACCAACCTTGCGGCCACGGGTGACGACATCACTAACATCAATGACGAAGACGGTGTGACCCTGCAGGCCATTCTCGTGCAGGGGCAGGCGGGTGTCGCGGTGACCGTCAAGCTCAACAACACGACCGGCGCACCGGCCTACCTAAACGGCTGGGTGGACTTCAACAACAACGGGTCGGTCACAGACTCGGGCGAGCAGGTGATCTCCGACGCCGTGGTGTCTGATGGCACCTCCGGTGGATACCAGACCTTTTACTTTGATGTTCCGAGCACCGCCACCATCGGCACGGTGGGCTCGCGTTTCCGACTGACCTCGGTCGCGACCCCCGGTCCCACAGGTGCCAGCGGCTACGGCGAGGTGGAAGACTATACCACAACGATCGTGGCACCCTCGTCCAACTTCAGGGACTACTTCTATACAATCCGCGCTGTCGGCACTCGCTTCTATCTGGATGAGATCTCCGTTTACAACCCGAACTCTGCCACGCCGACAGTGTCCGTCAATCCGGGCATTCTGGACCTCAACACGGCCTCACCGGGCTTCAACACCGGCGCCTCGGACGCCATCATGAACGGCTTGGCGCTCGACTGGCTCAACCGCAGGTTCTACTGGGCAGCCACCACCAGCACCTCGAACGGCTACAACTTCAGCTTGTACACGGCCGCCTACGACAACGTCAGCAAGACGTGGAGCTACCAGGCGGTCACCGGTTCGGCATTATCAAACATCCCCTTGAACAGCGGCAGCCCCGCCTCATCCTCGGCCAGCTCCGGTGCCTTTCCCCGCGCCGCATTTTATGGCGGGGAATATTACGCCGGCGGCCAGCTCAACAACAACGTGGCCGTCTGGCATCTGAACTCGGCCGGCGTGGCCCTGACTTCGCCCGCCTTCACCGACTACACGAACTTTTTCCATCTGAGCCAGACCTTCAATGGCGGCGACTTCGTCATCCGTCCGCAGGACGGCCTGCTGGTGACCTCTACGGTGATCAGCAACACCAACACCCTTTTCAACCAGTTCATCAGCAACGGCACCAATGCATCCGGTTCAGCGGCCACCACGGCGAGTATTGACTCGCTGATTCCCTACTCCAGCAACAGCTCCGTGCAGATCGCGGGCGTGGGCGGTGTCTCCCGGCTTTATGCCCTCGGCTCAACTGGCACCAACCTCTATCGTATCGACAGCTATGACACCAGCTCGCCGAAGGCGGTGAAGGTGGGACCGCTGCCCACTGCCTCCTACACCGACTTGTCTGAAGGCATCTCCTCCTCCGTGACATCCTTGGGCGTGAAAGGCATCGTATACAATGATCCCAACGGCCTCGCTGACAATCTCCTCAGCGGCACGGGAACCAATGCCAGCGGCACCCTCTATGCCATGCTGGTGGATACCTCGGGCAATCTCGTGGACTCCTTCCCCGTCAAGAGCGACGGCACATTCATCCTCGGCGGTGCCTCGGCCAACACCTCCTACCGCGTCGTCCTGAGCACCTCCTACGGCAGCCTGGGCTCCGCCGCACCCGCGGCCGCCATGCCCACCGGCTGGCTCAATGCAGGTGAACACTTTGGCTCCGGCACCGGCAGTGACGGCACAGTCGATGGCAGCCTGACCGTCACCGTCGGCAACGCAGGCATCGTCAATGCCACCTTTGGCATCTCCCAGACCCTGAGCATCGGCGACCTGGTCTGGAACGACGTCAACAACAACGGCATCCACGACAATGGCGAGAGCGGTATTGGCGGAGTCACTGTGCAGCTTTGGACCCCCGGCTCGGACAATGCCATCGGCGGCTCAGGCGCTTCGGCAGACACACTGGCCGCCACCACCACCACCGATGGCACGGGGGCCTACAGTTTCTCCGGCCTCAGTGCCGGGAAATACTTTGTCACCGTCAGCCCTCCGTCACTCTACTCGGTGGTCAGCAGCACCGTCGCCGGTGATAACGGGACCGATGACGACAACAATGGCTCCCAGCCGGGAGGCAGGGGAACAGCCGTTTACAGCCCAGTGGTGACGCTGGCGCAAAACACCGAGCCGGGCAGTCTCTCCACCGGAGGTGGCAACACGGATGACACCATCGACATTGGATTGCTGACGGCGGTGGATTACGGCGACTACGCCTCCTTCGGCTCCGCTGGCAGCGCCGTGGTGGCCAGCCTCTACATCGGCTCCCTGACAGACTCCGAATACTCCGCCATCACCAATGCCAGCGCCACGGGCGACGACCTCTCCGGCGTGGATGACGAAGATGGCGTCGTGATACCCTCCGCCATCTATCAAGGCACCTCGACCACCTTGACCGTCACCGTCACCAACACCAGCGGCTCATCCGCCTTCCTGCATGCCTGGGTGGACTTCAACGGCAACGGCGTCCTCACCGACTCCGGCGAGCAGGTCGCCAGCAACGTCCTCATCGCCAACGGCACCAACGGCACGAGCCGCAACATCACCTTCACCACCCCCGCGAGCGCCATCTTCGGCAATGTCGGTATCCGTGTCCGTCTGACATCAGTCAGCACCCCCGGCTCCACCGGAACGGCGGGCAATGGCGAAGTGGAGGACTACGTCGTCAGCGTCTGCCCGGCGGTGACGCTTTTGCCCGCAACGCTGCCGACGCCGACCGTGGGCACAGCTTTCTCACAGACCATCACGGCCAGCGGCGGAGTGTCACCTTACACCTACAGCGTGTCGGGCGGAGCGCTTCCTGCATGGGCGGCGCTGAGTTCCGCCGGCGTGCTAAGCGGCACTCCCGGCAGCACAGCCTCCGCCACTTTCACGGTGAAGGCCACTGATGCCACCGGCTGCGCGGGGACACTCAGTTGCACCCTCACTCCGGTTTGCCCGGCGGTCTCCATCACGCAGTCCGCACTTGCGCAAGGCACGGTGGGCACCAGCTATTCGCAGACGCTCAGCGCCAGCGGCGGTGTCTCCCCGTACAGCGCCTGGGCCATCACCAGCGGCACACTGCCAGCCGGTTTGACGCTCAACGCCAGCACCGGCGTCATCAGCGGCACGCCGACGGCCACGGCCTCTCCCGCCACGACGCTTGCGCTGCGTGTGAACGACGCCAATGGCTGCCAGGGCTCGAAAAACATCACGCTGCAGGTCTGCCCGGTGGTCACCGTAAGTACGACCACGCTGCCAGCCGCGATCCAGGGCGCGCCTTACAGCCAGACCCTCTCCTCATCCGGCGGAACAGCCGCGTACACTTACACCATCGCCAGCGGTGCTTTGCCTGCCGGGCTGACCCTCTCCAGCGCCGGAGTCATCAGCGGCACTCCCACCGCCACCGGCACCGCAAGCTTCACAGTCCGGTCCGCAGACGCCAATGGCTGTCCCGGCACTCGTGCCTTGTCGATTACCACGAATCTGCCCGTAACTGATTTTGGCGATAGTCCCGCCTTTGCCGCCGCCTCCCAAATCGCGAGCACTGAAATCAGGATCGGCACCGCCGCCACAGATGTGGAACCCGTCAATCCCACCACCGGCAACGCGGATGCGGATGACACCACCGGGACTGATGACGAGGATCTCGTGATTCCCTCCGTGGTTTCCGGGGGTGACCTCAACGTGAATATTCCGGTGACGCTCAGCGGCAGTGTCTCGCTCGGTCGCATCGGCGTCTGGGCGGACTGGAACGGCGACGGCGACACGCTGGATGCCAATGAAACCGTCACGCTCACCAGCTCGGGCCTCATCGGCGGCAGCAACACCATCACCGCCACCTTCAGCCCTCCTGCCGGCACCACCGTCGGTACCAAATACCTCCGCATCATCGTGATCGAAGGCACCACCGCGCCAGCTTTCAGCGGCAGTTCCAGCCTGAAGGGCGAAGTCGAAGACTACGCGATCACCGTCACCGCCCCGACGCTGGATTATGGCGATCTGCCCGACACCATCATCGGTACCACCGCCGGCAACTATCAGACGTACTCCAACGACAACGGCCCGGCGCATATCGCCAACAGCAATCTCCGCCTCGGCGCCACCGTAGATGCCGAAGGCAACGGCCAGCCAAACGTCACTGCCACCGGCGACGGTGCCGATGAAGACGGCGTGGCCGCGCTACCCACGCTCACGCAGAATGTACCCGCCACGCTCACGATCAGCGCCACCAACACCTTTGGCTCCGCCGGTTTCCTCAAGGCATGGATCGACTGGAACAACGACGGCAACCTGACCGCCGATGAAGAACTCGGCAGCGAGATCAGCGTGCCCAACGGCACCAACAACGGTTCATTCAGCTTCACCTTCACCGTGCCCAGCAGCGCGGTGATTGGCGCCAGTCTCGGGCTGCGCATCCGCCTCGCCAGCGCGACGATCCCGGCTTCCAACGGCGTCGTCGGCACGGGTGAAGTGGAGGACTATCTCGTCAGTGTGAACGCCTCCACCGTGGACTTCGGCGACTACCCGAACTTTGCGTCAGCTTCGCGCGTTGCCAGCACGCTGATCAAAGCCGGCACCAATGCCACCGATGTAGAAACCAGCAATCCGACCACCGGCAGCGCTACGACAGACGACAACACCGGCACTGATGACGAAGACCTCACGATGCCAACGCTGCAGATCGGCGTCAACGGCACGCTGACCATTCCGGTCACGCTCACCAGTCCGGTGACGTCAGGCAAGATCGCCGTCTTTGCCGACTGGAACGGTGACAACGATGTGCTCGACACCAATGAAACCGTCAGCCTGAGCACCGCAAACCTCGTCACCGGCTCGAACACCATCACCGCCACGCTCAGCCCGCCCACGGGCATCACCGGCGGCACTAAATTCCTCCGCATCATCGTCACGGAAGGCACCACCATCCCCTCCTTCAGCGGTAGTTCCACCCTGCGGGGTGAAGTTGAAGATTATGCAGTCACCGTGAACGCCTACACGCTCGACTTCGGTGATCTGCCCGACACAGGCACCGGCACCGGCACCGGCACGGGCAACTATCAGACACTCAGCAGCGACAGCGGTCCCTCCCACACGGCCACCGCCACCACACTGCGCCTCGGTGCCACGGTCGATGCCGAAGCAGACGGCCAGCCAAACGCCAACGCCACGGGCGACGGTGTGGATGAAGACGGCATCTCCAGCATGCCCGTGTTCATCCGCGGCCAAGCCTACACCATTCCGGTCTCCGTCTTCAACAACACCGGCAGCAACGCACGTATCTTCGGCTTCATTGACTGGAACAACGACGGTGATTTTGCTGACGCGGGTGAAACTCTCACGGCCGTGGCGGTCAGTTCGTCGGCCAGCCAGCAGAACATCAACGTCACCGGCACCACGCCCGGCACGGCGGCCATCGGCACCTTTGGCGCACGCTTCCGTCTCGCCACCGCCGCCACGCTGACCTCCACCGGCACCACCGGCAATGGTGAAGTGGAAGATTACATCGTCACCGGTGCCTGCCCCACGCTCACCATCACCCCCGTTTCCTTGCCGGCGACGAGCCAGTATGCCAGCTACAACCAAACCCTGACCGCCGCCAACGGCACCGCACCCTACACCTGGACGATCACCAGCGGTGCCATCCCGGGCGGTCTGACCCTGAGCAGTGCGGGGGTCTTCAGCGGCACGGTGGTCAGCGCCAGCGGGGCGTACATTTTCACCGCCAAAGCCACCGATGCGAACGGCTGCGCCGCCACGCAGAGCTACACCATCAGCGTTGGTTCCGGAGGCATGAGCGTGGGCAATCTCGTCTTCCTCGATGAGAACAACAACGGGCTCAAGGATTCCAACGAACGCGGCATTCCCAATGTGCCGGTGGAAATCTGGAGCGCCGGTGCGGACGGCCGCGTGAACTCGGCCGATGACCAGCCCGTGACTGGCGGCAATGCCTCCGTGCTCAGTTCAGGCGGCATGCTGACCAGCGGCACCTACGGCACCATCGCCTCCGGTTTCTCCACCCTGACGGCACGCACCGATTGGACCGGAGCTTATCAGTTCACCGAACTGCCAACGGGGGTGTTTTACCTCAAGATCACGCCACCAAACAAAGCCGTGTTCTCCAGCAAGTACGGCACCGGCACGACCACCTACAGCCTCAATCTCGACTTCCCGCTCGCCAGTTCCACTGCGGTGCTCATCGACAACGGCAGCGACAACGACAGCAACGGGGTGCAGACCAGCGGCTCGTTCGTCAGCAGCACAGATGCGGTGGTCGCTGGTGTGGGTGCCGCCGTGTTCAGCATGCCGTTCACACTTGCTACCGCCACAGAGCCCGGCACCTCCAATCTCGGCAGTGATGAATACACCCTCGACTTTGGTCTGCGCCCCTGCCCCGCCATCGGCATCAGCCCCATCACCGTCCCTGCGGTCAGCTCGGGCGTGGCCTACAGCACGACGCTGAGTTCCTCCGGCGGTGTCGCGCCTTACACGTATGCGATCACCCAAGGCACGCTGCCCTCCGGGCTGAGCATCAGCAGCGCTGGCGTCATTTCCGGCACCACCTCCACCACGGGCACGAGCGCCATCACGGTGCGCGCTACCGATGCGCGCGGCTGCCAGGGCTTCACCACGATCCAGCTCAGCGTGACCAGCGCCATGAGCATCACGACCGCCTCGCTGCCCAACGGCACGGAAGGCACGGCCTACACATCCACCACGCTGGCGGCCACCGGAGCCAGCACCCCTTACCAAAACTGGCGCATCAACAGCGGTGCGCTGCCGACGGGTCTGGCAATCAGCAGCAGCACAGGCGTGCTCTCCGGCACGCCGACTGCGCCCGGCACCTATGTCTTCACCGTCGCTGTGGATGATGCCCTCGTCACCCCCGCCAATGTCACCGTGACCAATGGTTCCGTGGAAACGGATGCCTGGAGCGCCATCTCCTTCGCGCCGCGCAGCACCGTCACCGGCTGGACGCTCGGCAACAGCGCCCTCACCGGCACGGCCACTGCGGTGCAGCTCTACGGCATCAACAACAGCAACGCCAACAACGCGCAGCTTGGGGGCACCCCAGCGGGATCGCAGTATCTCGCCTCCCCGTTTGTGGAAAGCTGGGCCTCGCAGACGGTCAGCGGCTTCACCGTCGGCCGACCCTACACACTGCGGGTGCGCTATGCCATGCGTGGCACGTATGCCAATCCGACCACGGTGGAAGCACAGCCGCCGTTTTATGGAAATGCGCTGTGGATCGCCGGCTACAACACCTCCGCCGCCAGCTTGTTCGGCCCAGCGAGTGTGAACTTCCCCGCACCGAATACCGCGAACTACGACAACTGGGCCACGCTCGATCTACCTTTCGTGCCGCAGACTTCCAGCATGGTCTTCTCGTATGGCCTGGATGGCATGGCCATTGATGATGTGCAGTTCATTCCCACCGTGGCTGCCACCAACACCGCCACCAGGCAGTACACCGTCGTGATTGCCGGCAACCGTGACTGGGGCGATCTGCCCGACACCGGCATCGGCACTGGTGCTGGCAATTACCAGACGACCAACAGCGACAGCGGCCCGTCTCACTATCGCAACAGCAATCTGCGCCTCGGTGCCACTCTTGACATCGAATCTGACGGTTTGCCCGATACCACGGCAACAGGTGACGATCTCAATGGAACGGATGATGAAGACGCCATCGCCACGCTGCCCGTCTTCGCCCGCGGCCAGAGCTTCACCATCCCCGTCTCGGTGTTCAACAACACCGGCGGCAATGCAAATGTCTTTGCCTTCATTGACTGGAACAAAGATGGCGACTTCCTGGATCCATCTGAAGCGCTCAGCTCCGTGTCGGTCAGCAGCAGCGCATCGCAGCAGAGCGTGAACGTCACCGGCACCGTGCCAGGCAATGCGGTGCTCGCGCAGACCGGCCTGCGGGTGCGATTGAGCACGGCGGGGTCTCTGGGTGCCTTTGGGCTCGCGGCTAATGGTGAAGTCGAAGATTATCTGGCCACCCCCACCTGTCCCGCGATCGCCATGGGTCCGGCCTCGCTGGCCAACGGCATCCTCACCAACGCGTATTCACAAACCATCACGGCTACCGGCGGCACCGCGCCTTACACCTATTCCGTCAGTTCCGGCACGCTGCCCTCGGGCGTCACGCTGAACGCCTCCAGCGGTGTTCTCAGCGGCACGCCGAATGTCGCCGGAACCTTCAACTTCACCCTCAGAGCCACCGATGCCAACAGCTGCACAGCCACCCAGACGTATGCGGTGGTGATGTCCTGCCCGACGCTCGCCATCACGCCGACCTCACTCACCACCGGCACGGTTGGTACCGCCTTCTCTCAGACACTCACCGCCAGCGGTGGCGCATCGCCTTATGGTTCATGGACGGTCACCAGCGGCACGCTGCCTGCTGGTCTCACACTCAGCGCCGCAGGGGTGATCAGCGGCACCCCCACTGCCAACAATGGTTCCGGCACCTCCTTCACCGTGCGCGCCACAGATGCCAATGGCTGCCAGGGCTCACAGGCGGTCACTTTGAAAATCTGTCCGGTGATTGCGCTGAGTCCTGCGACGCTGACTGTAGCCACGATGGGCACCGCCTATTCACAAACCATCACGGCATCCGGAGGAGCAGCGGCATACACCTTCACTTTGAGCAGCGGCACTCTGCCAGCAGGATTGAGCCTGAGCAGTGCTGGCATCATCAGCGGCACTCCCACGAGCACCGCCTCAGCCACGTTCACCGTCCGGGTGGTCGATGCCAATGGCTGCGCCGCGACAAGCGCTTACACCCTTGCGCCAGCCTGTGCTGCCATCGCCATCTCACCCGCCTCACTCAATGCCGGAGTTCAAGGAGTTGCCTACACCGCCGCCTTGAACGCCACTCCTTCGGCCAGCTACACATGGGCGGTGGCCAGCGGAATATTGCCGGCAGGCCTGTCCCTGAACACCAGCACCGGTGCGCTCGCCGGTACTCCGTCGGCGGCAGGTTCCTACTCATTCACGGTCAAGGCAGGCAGTGGACCCGCCACGGTTCCCCAGCTCACGTTCTCCACTTATAATCTCGATCTCAACCCCGGCGACACCTTCAACATTCGTGATTATGTGCTGCCGAAAGACGGCTCCAGCACTCCGATCGACTGGAGCCAAGTCAGCTTCACCTACACCGCTGCCGGTGCAAACTCCCCCACCCTCCCGGCGGATTGGAATCTCACCAGCTTCAATGCCGGCCTTCCCGTCACCACCACTACTGCCGATGCATCAGCAGCAGGCAATTCGGGAACAGGCCGGTTCCGCATCTACATCGTCCGCAACGGACAGGCTGCCTATGATGACCACATGGAAATGCGGGTGGATGCCAGCCGCACCAGCCTGGTGAACTCGGCCAAGGTCTCGCCCCCAATCCAGCTCGCATGCAGCGGCACACGCGCCTACACCATGCGCATCTGTCCGGTGATCGCGCTTACCCCGGCCACTCTGACGAATGGCACCGTCAACACCGCGTATTCACAAACCCTCACTGCTACCGGCGGCACTTCGCCTTACACCTTCGCGGTGAGCACGGGCTCGCTGCCAGCAGGTTTGACGCTCAGCTCCGCCGGGCTGCTCTCCGGCACGCCGACCAGCACCACAGCCGCCAGCTTCACCATCACCGCCACCGATGCCAACGGTTGCAGTGGGGCACTCGCATACACCGTCACTCCTGCGCCAGACTCAGATTTCGGTGACTACAGCCTGTTTGCCAACGCCAGCAGCCGCATGAACTCCACGCTGCGCATCGGCAGCCTCACCGATGCGGAAGCCACAGCCACCACCAACACCGCCGCCTCGGGCGATGACATCACCGGCGTCGATGACGAAGACGGCGTGACACTGCCAGCCAGCATCGCCCAGGGAGGAGCAAGCTCGATCACGGTGAACGTCACCAACACCAGCGGTGCCTCGGCCTACCTCAATGCGTGGATCGACTTCAATCAAAATGGCTCGCTTGCAGATGCAGGTGAGCAGATCGCCGCCAATACCCTGATCGCCACCGGTACTTCAAACACCAACCGCACCCTGTCGTTCACCGCACCGGCCAACGCGGTTCTTGGCAGTGCGGGCGTGCGGGTACGTCTCACTTCCACCTCCTCACCCGGACCGACCGGCACCAGTGGCAACGGCGAGGTGGAGGACAATGTCGCCACCATCGTCGCACCCACAACGGACTACGGCGACTTCTCGCTCTTCGCGGATGCCTACAGCACGGGCGACTCCAGACTCAAGCTCGGCGCACTGCTCGATCTCGAAGGCAGCGCCACCAAGGACGCCAGCGCCCAAGGTGATGACACCACCGGCATTGATGACGAGGACAGCGTGACTTTCCCGTCCATGACCGCCGGTCAGCCGCTGATACTGCCGGTCACCGTGACCAACCTGAGCGGTTCCACGGCGTATTTGAACGCCTGGATCGACTACAACAACAACGGTGTGCTGACGGATGCCGGCGAACAGATCGCCACCAATGTCAACGTCATCACCGGCACCAGCGGCGGCACGGTCAACCTCAATTTCACCGTGCCGGCCAACGCCGTCACCGCCGCCTCTCTCATCGGCGCTCGCTTCCGCCTCACCAACGTCGCCACCCCTGGCTCCACCGGCGGCGTCGGCATCGGTGAAGTCGAAGACCACGCCGTCGTCATCCTCGCCCCGCTCACGGACTTCGGCGATTTCAGCGGCGCGCCCAGCGTTTCCAACACCGCCAGCACCAACCTGCGCCTCGGCGCGCTCGTGGACACCGAATATGCCGCCACGACCGATGCCACCGCCACGGGTGACGACCTGACCGGCGTGGATGATGAAGACGGTGTCACCCTGCCGTCGATGACCGCTGGTGCGCCGACCTCCATCCCTGTCGTCGCATCCAACAACACCGGCACCATCGCCTATCTGAACGCCTGGATCGACTACAACAACAACGGCGTCTTCACCGATCCCGGTGAACAGATCGCCACGAACACTGCGGTGCCGAACGGAACCACGAACAGCACCTTCAATCTCAGCATCACCGTGCCCGCCGCCGCAGTCACCGGCACCAACCTCGGTGTGCGCGCACGTATTTCCAAAGACATCTCGCCAGGTTCCACCGGTGCCGGCGGCGTCGGCGAAGTGGAAGATTATGTCGTCAACATCAACCAGCCAACCACCGACTTTGGTGACTATTCCCTCTTCGGCATCGTTACCAGCACGACGAACAACAGGCTGCGCCTTGGCTCGCTTCTGGACACGGAGTACGCCGCCACCACCAATGCCACCGCTACCGGTGACGACATTACCGGCCTTGACGACGAAGACGGCGTCACCTTCCCCTCCATGATTGCTGGCGCTGCGGTCACCATCCCGGTCGTGGTGACGAACACTTCCGGCTCCTCCGCGTATCTGAACGCCTGGATTGACTACAACGGCAACGGCTCGCTGACGGATCCCGGTGAACAAATCGCCACCGATGTCGCTGTTACCACGGGCACCAACATCGGCACGCTGAACCTCAACATCACCGTCCCGGCCACCACCCTCACCGGGGTGAATCTCGGCGCTCGCGTGCTGCTCACCACCTCTTCATCGCCCGGCACCACCGGCAGCGTTGGCACGGGCGAAATCGAAGACTATGTCGTCAACATCACCGCGCCGACGACGGACTTTGGCGACTTCAGCGGCTTTGCTGATGCCTCGCAAGGCGTAAGCCCCAGCCTGCGCATGGGTGCCCGTGTGGATGCCGAATACGCTTCCACCCGCGACTCCACCGCCACGGGTGACGACACCACCGGCATTGATGACGAAGACGGTGTGACGCTGCCGCCCATGATCGCAGGCCAGACGCTGACGATCCCGGTGGTGGCCAGCAACTCCAGCGGAGCCATGGGTTATCTCAACGCATGGATCGACTTCAACAACAACGGTGTCCTGACCGATTCCGGTGAGCAGATCGCCAACAACATCAACGTCGCCGATGGCAGCAGCGACAGCACGTTCAACATCAACTTCACCGTTCCCAGCAGTGCTGTGACTGGCTCAAACCTTGGCGCACGCTTCCGCCTCTCCGCCCCGACTTCGCCCGGACCTACCGGTGCCAATGCCGCCATCGGCGAAGTCGAGGACTACGCCGTCAACATTGCTGCGCCCACCCTTGACTACAGTGACTTCTCCGGCTTTGGCACCGCCGCCAGCACGGCCAACAGCAAACTGCGCCTGGGAGCTCTGGTGGATGCCGAACCCAATGAAACAACCAACGCCACAGCCACGGGTGACGACATCACAGGCACTGATGATGAAGATGGTGTGACGATTCCCACCCTCACCGCTGGCCTGGCGGGCAGCATTACCGCCAAGGTGACCAACAGCAGCGGCTCATCGGCCTACCTCAACGCCTGGATCGACTACAATAACAACGGGAACCTGACCGATTCCGGTGAACAGGTCGCCACGAATACCGTCATCGTCACCGGCACATCCAACGCCAACAAAAAAATCAACTTCACGGTGCCCCTCAATGCCACAGCAGGCACACCCGTGGGAATCCGCGTCAGGCTGACCTCGGTCTCCAACCCCGGGTCCACCGGCACGGCAGGCACCGGCGAAGTGGAGGATTATGTCACCAGCATTGTCGGCCCCACCAGCGATTTCGGCGACTGGAGCGGCACTGCCGATGCTTCGAACACCATCGTCTCCACCCTTCGTCTGGGTGCGCTGACAGATGCGGAGTTCAGCTCCACGAACCACGCCACCGCCACCGGTGACGACATCACCAATCTGGCCGACGAAGACGGCGTGACCCTGCCTGCCATGACCGCCGGTGGATCGTACTCGATTCCTGTCATCGTGACCAATACCAGCGGCACGACAGCCTACCTCAACGCCTGGATGGATTTCAACAACAACGGCTCCTTCGATGATGCGGGCGAGCAGTTCACCACCAACGTCAACATCGCGAGCGGATTGACCAATTCGACGCTTAATCAAAGCATCGCCGTACCCGCTGCCGCAGTCACCGGCACCAATCTCGGCATGCGTTTCCGTCTCACTTCATCCAGCAGCCCGGGATCCACCGGCACGAGCGGTGGTAATGGAGAAGTCGAAGACTACGTCGCCAACATCGCCGCGCCGACCACGGACTTTGGCGACTTCAGCAAATTCAGCAGTGCCTCCAGCACGATGAACAGCAACCTGCGCCTCGGAGCCTTGGAGGACACCGAATACGCCGCCACCACGAACCTCGCTGCCACAGGTGACGACATTACTGGCAGCGCTGACGAAGACGGTGTGACCCTGCCTGTCATGACCGCAGGCGCTCCCGCCACCATTCCGGTGGTCGTGACCAACACCTTCGGCTCAACCGCCTACCTCAACGCCTGGATCGACTACAACAACAACGGCGTGCTGACCGACGCGGGAGAGCAGGTCGCCACCAATGTCACCATCGCCAACGGCACCAGCAACAGCACCCTGAATCTCAGCATCACCGTCCCGGCAAACGCGGTGACCGGTACCAATGTGGGTGTACGCTTCCGTCTGACCTCGGTTTCATCTCCCAGCTCCAGCGGTGCTGCCGGAACCGGTGAAGTGGAAGATTACGTCGTGTCCATCATCAGTCCGCCGCTGGACTACGGGGACTGGAGCGGCATTGCTGATGCGGCATCGACCGTCACCAACTCGCTGCGCCTCGGTGCGCTGGTAGATACTGAATATGTCTCCACCCGCAACGTCTCTGCCACGGGTGACGACATCACCGGTCTCGCTGACGAAGACGGTGTGACCCTGCCTGCCATGACCGCTGGCGCTCCGGCCACCATTCCGTTCCTCGTAACGAACACCAGCGGCTCAACCGCCTACCTCAACGTCTGGATCGACTACAACAACAACGGCGTGCTTACGGATGCAGGCGAGCAGATCGCCACCAATGTCAACGTCGCCAACGGCAGCAGCAACAGCACGCTGAACCTCAACATCACCGTCCCGGCAGGTGCGGCAACTGGCTCCAACGTGGGTGTGCGCGTGCGTCTGACCGATGTCACATCGCCCGGAGTCACGGGCATTGCTGGCAACGGCGAAGTCGAAGATTATGTGACCTCAATCGCAGTGCCGACGACTGATTTCGGTGACTGGAGCGGCGCGGCGGATGCTTCGAGCCTCGCCAGTTCCAATCTGCGCATGGGCGCGCTCGCAGACACGGAATATGTCTCCACCCTCAACGCCACCGCGACCGGGGATGACATCACCGGCAGTGATGACGAAGACGGCGTGACCCTGCCCAGCCAGACGCCCGGCACCGCTGGCAGCGCCACGGTGGTGGTGACGAACAACACCGGCGCGGCGGGTTATCTCAATGCGTGGATCGACTTCAACAACAACGGCTCCTTCGCCGATTCCGGCGAGCAGATCGCTACGAACACAGTCATCGCCACCGGCACCAACGGCGTGACTCAGACGGTGAACTTTGTGGTGCCAATCGGCGCTGTCCCCGGCCAGCGGGGCGCCCGTTTCCGTCTCACCAGCACTCAAAACCCGACCTCCATCGGCGCCAGCGGCATGGGTGAGGTCGAAGACAACCTGGTGACCATCACCTGCCTGCCGATCTCGCTCACACCGACGACACTCAACACACCGACGGTGGGCACGGCCTTCTCACAGACCGTCACCGCATCGGGTGGGCTGGCACCTTACACTTACAGCATCGGCAGCGGCACATTGCCGGCAGGTCTCACCCTGAGCAGCTCGGGTGTCATCTCCGGTACTCCGACCAGCAGCGCCGCCGCCACCTTCAGCATCGTCGCCACAGATTCCTATGCTTGCACCGGTTCCCGTAGCTACACCGTCACGCCGGTGTGCCCCACGATCACGGTCAATCCGAGCACGCTGCCCAGCGGCTCCGTCGGCACGACCTATTCACAATCACTCTCCGCCAGCGGCGGCACGGCGGCCTACACTTTTGCCGTGAGCAGCGGCACACTGCCTGCCGGGCTTTCGCTCAATGCCAGCACCGGTGTCATCTCCGGCAATCCGACGACCAGCAACGCCAGCGGTGTCAGCCTCACCTTCCGCGCCACTGATGCGAATGGCTGCACGGGCACACGCACCCTCAATCTGATCATTTGCCCCGTCATCACACTCACCCCTGCCACGCTCCCTACGCCGACCGTCGGCACCGCCTACTCGCAGCCTCTCGCCGGCTCCGGTGGCGCAGCGGCTTACAGCTTCGCGCTCGCCAGCGGCACACTGCCCACCTGGGCAACACTGAGCTCCTCAGGAGTGCTGAGTGGCACACCGACGAGCACCACCGCCGCCACCTTCACCGTGCGCGCCACGGACGCAAACGGCTGCAGCGGCACACTGAGCTACACGGTCGCCCCGGTTTGTCCGACCATCACCATCACTCCTGCAGCGCTGGCCCAGGGAACCGTGGGCACGGCTTACTCGCAAACCCTTGCGGCGACCGGCGGCACCGCGCCTTACAGCACCTGGACGATCACCTCCGGCTCACTGCCAGCCGGGCTCTCGCTCAATGCCAGCACCGGCGTCGTCAGCGGCACACCGAGCGCCACCGCCAGCCCCGCCACCACCATCACCGTGCGCGTAAATGACACCTACGGCTGCCAGGGCTCACGCGCTATCACCTTGCAGGTGTGCCCGGTCATCACGCTTGCACCCGCGACACTGACAAACCCGGTCATTGGCTCGGCGTATTCTCAGTCCATCACCGCCACCGGTGGTGCCTCGACATACAGCTTCGCGCTCGCCAGCGGATCCCTCCCCGCCTGGGCCACGCTGAGTACCGCCGGGGTGATCACCGGCACACCCACGAACGGCACGCCCGCCACATTCTCCGTGCGCGCCACGGATGCGAACGGCTGCACCGGCACTGCGAGCTACACACTCGCCCCCAACTGCCCGACGATCAGCATCGCGCCGACCACACCTCCGCAGGGCACGGTGGGCAGCGCCTACTCGCAGCCCCTCACAGCCTCCGGCGGCACCGCACCTTACAATACCTGGACCGTCACCAGCGGCACACTGCCTGCCGGACTTTCGCTCAGTGCCAGCACCGGTGTCATCAGTGGCACGCCCACCACCGCCAACGGCCTGGGAGTGAATGTTTCCATCCGCGCGACCGATGCCAACGGCTGCCATGGCACGCAGGTGATCACGCTGCAAGTCTGCCCGGTCATCACGCTGACTCCCACCACGCCAGCGACACCGACCGTGAGCACCGCCTACTCGCAGACCTTCACCGCTTCTGGCGGCGCAGCGGCCTACACTTACTCCCTCGCCAGCGGCACGCTGCCCACCTGGGCCACGATGAGCACCTCTGGGGTGCTGAGCGGCATGCCGGACAGTCCAAGCAGCGCCACCTTCACGCTCAAAACCACGGACGCGAACGGCTGCAGCGGCACGCAGAGCTACACGATCACGCCGGTCTGCCCCGCACTTGCCATCTCGCCGACGACAGCAGCCACCGGCACGGTGGGCTCCGCGTACTCGCAGACACTCACCGGCAGCGGCGGCACGGCACCCTATGCCTCATGGACAATCACCAGCGGCACGCTGCCTGCGGGTCTCACGCTCAATGCCAGCACCGGCATCATCTCCGGCACGCCGACGGCCTCCACCGGTGCCGCCACCAGCGTGACCGTGCGCACGACTGACGCACGCGGCTGCCAGGTCAGCGCGGCGATCTCGTTGAAGATCTGCCCAGTCGTCACCCTCAGTCCCACCACTTTGGCCGCCAGCACCGCAGGCACCAGCTACTCGCAGACCATCACCGCTTCCGGTGGCGTGGCTCCGTATGTGTATGCAGTCTCCAGCGGCACTCTGCCGGTCGGTTTGACGCTCAATGTCAACACCGGTGTCCTCTCCGGCACTCCCACCAGCACGGCTTCAACCAGCTTCACACTTTCAGCCATGGATGCCAATGGCTGCCCCGGCACGCGCAACTACGCGATGACCCCGGCCTGCCCGACCATCACCGTCAGCCCCGCCACACTGCCCAACGGCACCGTCAACAGCGCCTACTCTCAAACCATCTCCTCCAGCGGTGGCGTGGGCACTGTCACCTTCTCGATCAGCAGCGGCAGCCTGCCTGCGGGCCTCAGTCTGAACACCACTTCGGGAGTCATCTCCGGCACACCCACCAGCACCGCAGCGGCCACCTTCACAGTGCGCGCCACGGATTCCAACAACTGCACCGGCAGCACCAGCTACACCGTCACGCCTGCGTGCCCGACCATCACCGTGGGACCTGCCACGCTCACCACCGGCGGTGTTGGCATCGCCTACACGCAGACGCTCAGCGCGGCGGGCGGCATCGCGCCGTATGCATCCTGGACGGTCACCAGCGGCACACTGCCCGCCGGGCTCACCCTCAATGCCAGCAGCGGCATCATCAGCGGCACACCCACCACCTCCAACGGCACCGGCGTCAACGTCACGATCCGCACCACGGACGCCAACGGCTGCCAGGGCAGCTCGGTGCTCTCCATCAAGATCTGCCCCGTGATCACCCAGTCGCCGACCACGCTGGCCACTCCCGTGATCGGCACCGCTTACACGCAGACGATCACCGGCGCGGGCGGTGTTTCGCCTTACAGCTTCACCCTCGCCAGTGGCACGCTGCCTGTCGGCATGACGCTGAGCAGCAGTGGCACGATCAGCGGCACCACCACGAGCGCGGCCTCCGCCACCTTCACCGTTCGCGCCACCGCTGCAGATGGCTGCTCCGGCACCACCAGCTACACGCTCACTCCTGTCTGCCCGACGCTGACTCTCTCTCCCGCCGCCACGCTGCCGGTTGCTTACCTCGGCGCTTCCTACACCCAGGCGCTCACCGCCTCCGGTGGCACTGCTCCATACACCTTTGCGCTGCAGAGCGGCGATCTCCCAGGCGGCGTGCTGCTCTCGCCTTCGGGCACCCTCAATGGCACCCCTACTGCCAAGGGCACCTTCCCCATCACGGTGCGTGTCCTGGATGCCAACGCCTGTGCGCAGTCGTTCAATCTCACCCTGCTGGTGCGCACGCTCTCCATCGGCAACCTCGTCTTTGAAGACTCCAACAACAACGGCCTCAAAGACAGCGGCGAACCCGGCGTGGCCGGCGCGCTCGTCCAGCTCTTTGCCACCGGCGATGACAATGCCATCGGGGGCAGCGACACCGCAGCGGACGTCCAGGTCGGCAGCGACTTCACCACCACCTCCAGCGGCGCGTATCTCTTCAGCTCCCTGCCCTCCGGCAATTTTTACGTTAAGGTCACACCTCCGGCGGACTATCTCTTCTCCGGCGGCACGCCATCCACCACCGACGACAACATCGACAACAACAATGATGGTGAGCAGCCCGGCGGCTCCGGCACGCCGCTGTTCAGCCCCATCATCAATCTCTCCGGCGGCGTGGAATCCATCACCGATGGCGACACCGATCCTGACACCAACTTCACCGTGGACTTCGGCCTCTGGTCCAGCGTGGCGGTCGGCAACTTCATCTTCCTCGACATCAACGGCGACGGCCGCCGCAATGAGGGTGAAAGCCTCGGCAACATCTACGTCGAACTCTACGCCCAGGGTGCCACCCCTGGCGTGGATGATCCGGTCAGCGTCGGCACCTCGGGCTGCAGTTGCAAAGGCCGCTACTACCTCGAAGGCGTGAATCCCGGCACCTACTTCCTGCACATCCCTGCCTCACAGTTCACCACAGGCTCGCCGCTGGAAGGCCTCCTGCCCATGTCCTCCGTGATTCCAGGTGACGACGACGTCGGTCAGGATCTGCTCTTCAACAACAACCCCGCCGTCAATGGCGCCAGCACCAGCCTCTTCACCCTGCGCCCCGGCTTCTGCCCCGTGGGCACCGCCGAATCCGGCGCAGAAGGTTCCACCGATGACGCCATCGACGCCAGCGTCGATCTCACCCGCGACCTCGGCATCGTCGCCCCTGCCGGCACCGGCTTCGCCGCCAGCGAGTCCATCCGTCGCTACATCGTCACCGGCGGCTTCACCGCCAGCGTGCTGCCAGGAGCCAGCACCTTCGCCACCTGGAGCCAGGGCAGCGACATCGGCAGTGCATCTGCAGATCCCGATGAAGACGGCGTCGCCAACCTCCTCGAATACGCTCTGGGCACCGATCCCGCCAGCCCGCTGCAACCCAGCCGCTTCGCCCTCACGCACGATGCCAGCACCGGCACCCTCATCGCACTGCTCACGCAGCCAACCGCCACGCATGACGATCTGATCCTCAGCCTCGAAACCCTGACCGACCTCAGCAAAGCCGCCGATGCCTCCGCATGGAAGAAGCTCACCATGGCGGCCACCACCACCATCAACGCCGACGGCACGCTCACCCGCTCGTATTCGAACCTCGAAAAACTCCTCGTCTTCAAGGGCCTCGACGCCGGCTACATCCGTCTCCATGTCGATCTTGATGCCAACCGCGACGGCGTCCCCGAAGCCACCGTCACCTCCGGCATCCAGGGCTGGAGCCGTCAGTCCTTCGCCACCGGCTCGCGCACCTTCAGCATGCCGCTGCTCAATGCCGCCTTCTTCACCGGCCGCGTCGCCGCTGTGAGCGCCAATGAAATCATGCTGCAGGCCATCATCACCCTGCCAGCCGGTTCGTTCTACCTCGAAGCCCTCGACGGCCCGCTGGCCGGACAGCGCTTCGACATCGACGCCACCAGCAGCTCCGGCAACACCATCGTGCTGCAAAATACCAGCCAGTCCTACACCGGACTCGCCAATGCGCGCATCAGCATCCGCCAGCACCACCCCCTGGGTGAACTACTTCCATCCACCGCCTTCAGCAGCGAAGACCGCGTGCTTTTCTTCGACCCTGCCGCCAGCAACTACACCACCCTCACCAACAGCAACGGCTACTGGCTCTACGATGTCCTCAGCATGAACGCCCGTCCCTTCGCCGCCCATGAAGCCGCCCTGGTACAGGTGCGCGGTGCAGGCAACGTCCTCATGTTCACCGGCGAGGTGCGCCTGACCAGTTTCGTCACACCGCTCGTGGCCGGCACACAACTGATCGCCCCCGGCTGGCCCATGGCAACCCCTGCTCCTGTCAACGGCCTCACCTCCGGCCTCTCCCCCGACACCGCAGACCGCTTCCGCCTCTGGGATGGCGACACCACGCCAGACGCCAGCAGCTACACCGGCTACTACCTCGACGGCACCACCACCCCACCCGCCTGGCTGCCACAGACTACCCCGGCCCCCGCCGCCACCGCCCTCCCCTTCCACGGCTTCTTCCTCATACGCACCGCCCCGCTGAAGTTGAATCAACAGCCACCGTGGTGAATGGAAATGTAGGACAGGTGTGGCGACAGGTCGCCTATCCGTGAGCGTGTGGAAACGCCCCCAACTCGACGCCAAAGCCGGATTCCACGTCTTCCTTTCGCATCACCCTTGGAAACCGGCAACCAACGCCGTTCGGTTCTGACTGCGGCAGGCCTGGAAGAAGTGGATGAAAGGGAGGCATTCACCCCATAGCGCTGACTGACCGCTCTCCGTAGTATGAGTCGATTACAGCACGAACAACCTCACCTCACTCATGAACAATCCTCCTCCCTTCGACCAACTCCCCCAAGCCGCCAAAGACCTAGCCGACCATGCCACTCAGGCTGCCAAGGACGCCGCTCAGCACGGAATCGCCGCAACGAAGGATGCCGCCCAGCACGCCACTCAGGCCGCCAAAGACCTCTACAAATCCGCTGCCACACGCGCCGAAGACATCTACCACACCGCCGCAGTCCGCGCCGAAGACACCCTGGTGCAGTCCAAGCAGTACGTGCGTGAAAACCCCGTCCCCGTCGTCCTTGGAGCCTTTGCAGTCGGCCTCACCCTCGGCTGCCTGATGGGGCTCTCGCATCATCACCCGGAGCCCACGCTGCGAGATCGGTTCCGCTGGTAGGGCAACGGTCTCCCACTGATTGAGCACCTCCGCCAGCGGCGCACGGAAACGATGGAAATGAAAAACGCCCTTATCCGTTTCCATTTTTTCCGCCTCTCTTCTATGCCCCCCGATACACTTGGGAAAACGGCTCCGTTTCCGCAGGGGGGGGGAGGAAACACACGTTTTGTTTCCCTCAGAACAGTTCCTAAAGGCGGAAACGGGAAACGAAGGAACCTGAGCGCCGTCTAACACCCCACGATGATGGCGGAACCATCCGCTGGCAGCAAGAGAACTGAACGCCGCAGGCAATCCATTTTGCCGCTTAACTGCGCCCTCTACTGCGCCAGAAACTCATCCAGCGCCGCCTTCGTGATCCGGTACTGCGTCCCGATCTTCTTCGCCTTGATCTGCCCGCCTTCGATGCTGGAGAGCACATCCGCCTCCGTGACACCTAGAGTCTGCGCCACCTGCGCAGGCGTGAAAATTTCGATGGAAGAAGCAGCGGATGGAGCGGCAGCACCCGGCAGCGGCGGAGCTGTGGCGGCTGGGTTCATGTTGAACGCCCCCTGGGACATCATGTTCTGCGCCATGCCAAAGCCCATCGCGAGTTCAGCGGCGGCTCCAGCAGGGCCGGTTCCGCCTTTACCCATGCCTTCGGCCATCTGGAACTTCACGTAGTCGTTCAGATTCCCGATCGCGCCCATGCTGCTGCGCTTGTCGATCGCGGCCTCGACTTCCGGCGGTACGCTGGCGTTTTCAAGGATGAAGCTGGTGATCTCAATGCCGTACTTGCCCTGCGTGGTCGGGTTGATGATGGGCAGCAGCGCCTCCCCCATCTCGGAGTAGCGGGTGGCGAGATCAAGCACGGGCACCTTGGCGGTGGCGAGCGCGTCCGTGAACACGCTGACGATGCGGCTGCGCATGGTGTCGGCAAATTCATCCAGGCGGAAGTGACTATCCGTACCGGCCACTTCCTTGAGGAAGAGCTTGGGGTCGGTGATTCTGAAATCGAAGGTGCCAAAGGCACGCACACGCACGATACCGAAGTCGGCATCACGCATCATGATCGGGTTGCTCGTGCCCCATTTATTGCCGGTGAAGAGGCGCGTGGTGACATAGTAAATGTCTGCCTTGAAGGGAGACTCAAAGCCATACTTCCAGCCTTTGATCGTGGAAAGAATCGGGATGTTGTCCGTGGTCAGCGAGTGCTTGCCAGGGCCGAAGGTGTCGCCGTATTCACCGAGATAAACAAACTGGGCGATCTGCGATTCCCGCACGATGAGCTGCGCGCCGCGCTTGATTTCCTTGTCCTCGTCCGGAAAGCGCCAGGAGAGCGTGTCGCGTGAGTCGTCCGTCCATTGGATGATTTCCAGAAACTGTCCTTTGAGGTAATCCATCAGGCCCATGATCGTATAAAAAGTGAGTGGTTGTGGTCTGTCTGCCAGGGAACAGGGTCGATCTTAGAGAGCGGCATTCCTTTTGGCGAGTGCAATTCTGCGCCCCCGTTTGTAAAGCATCCCTCATTCTGCGCTGAGCGCTTTGCCGATTGATTCCTTAAATGACTGGTTCAAATTGATATTTCATATGTCCCTTGCCGATCAACTCCAAGCCGCCGCCTCTTCCGGGCAACTCCTCGCCGCCAGCTACGACAACATTCGCGCCCTGCTCGCGGCCAGCGACAATCCGCTTTACCGCGCCAGCATCGAGGAACTCGCCACGGCAGGCCAGTGGGCGGAGCTGAACGACCGCTT
>NCCR01000139.1 GCA_002279765.1 Verrucomicrobia bacterium 12-59-8
AGGCCAGCGGCGGTGCTAACCACCTTGCGCATGCAGGCCTGCAGCGGCGTTACTGAAACCGGACGCGGGAGCATGAAGCGCAGTTGCGTGAAGAGTTTTTGATCATCGCCGAGGTCGGGAATGCGGATTACTTCCTCACCATCTGGCAACTGCTGCAGGAATGTGAACAACTTGGCATCTCCAAGATTCCCGAGGCAGCACCACCCCTTAAATTGTTACGATCTTAGCGTTAGAATTGTTTGTTTGATTCGTTTCCAACCACACCTAACACACATCCCCGATAGCGACCGTATGGTGCTGTAAAATCTGCCTGACATCGACTTTGGCCACAACCGCAAGGATGACACGAGTTCGTTACTCTTGAATCGTTACTATTCGAACGCGCCACTATCGTTGCCTGAGTCAATGCTCCGCTTTTGGTAAAGTCGCCAAATTGGCAGATGATCGCCACCGGCAATGCGCACGGAGTTCGCCGCAGGCCAGCCAAACATCAGAGCTTACCAACGTGGAATTATGCATGGCGCCCCCCCCCCCTGAGACCGTCCTTGTCTGATGCGCAGGCCCTGAAAAAAAGTGGTTGACCAACTCTCGGCGATAAGTTAAACAACCGCTTATAAACACATGTTTAACTCTCCGCCATCCCGTGAACACGATGCTGAGGCGCGCCGCGCGCGCCTGCTCCAGGCCGCCGCCACCGTCTTTGCGCGGGATGGTTTCGAAAAGGCCAGCCTGCGGGACATCTGCCTGAAGGCGCAGGCCAATGTGGCTTCGGTGAAGTATTACTTCGGCAACAAAGAAGGCCTCTACCGCGAAGTCTTCCTGGCATGCCACCGCGAGGCGATCGCCACGGACACCCCAGTCACCCTTGCGGACGGCACGGCACCCGATGAGACACTGCGCCGCTGGATTCACCAGATCCTGTCCTGCGTACTGCTCAAACGCGCCTCAAGCTCTCTGATGAGCCAGATCATGACCCATGAAATGCGCGAGCCCACAGCCTGCCTGAACGATTTCATCAAGCTCGTCGTCAGGCCGTTTCATGATGAGCTCCATTTCATCATCGCCACCTTGCTTGGCAGACCAGGGGTGGTGGATGAAGAATGCACGCTCCTCGGGCATCACATCATCGGTCTCTGTCTGCATTACGACATCTGCCGCGTCGTCATCGACCGGCTTGGACCGCCAGTGCCCAAAACCGAAGCTGAGGTGCAACGCCTCGCTGACAACATTGCCGACTTTGTTCTCGGCGCGCTCGTATCCCGGCGTGCCGCTGCGCCGAAACCCGCCCCCCGTTAGAAAATCAGTCATGACATCTTCCCTTCGCAACTACTGCCACGCACTCGGCCTCAGCGCCCTGAGCTTCGCCCTGACCGGCTGCGGCAAAGCACCTGCTGCCGCACCTTCCGTGGAGCAAAAAGCGGTCGCAGCGATCACCGTTAAAACGGCCACCGCGCAGGAAGTGCCCGTGCCGCGCTATCTTCGCCTCACAGGTGAGATCACCGCCGCGCAGAATGCCGCCGTTGCCGCAGACACCACCGGCAAGGTGGTCGAGACGCCCGTCGAGCGTGGCACCGTCGTCAAAGCGGGCGATGTCCTAGTGCAGCTCGACAGCCGCACCGCCGAGCTCAATCTCGCCGAAGCCGAAGCCAATGTGGTGCAGGCGAAATCAAAACTCGATCTCGCAGAGAGCGAGGTGAAGCGCAACGAGCCGCTGGTTCAAATGAAGGCCGTGGCTGCCACGGACTTCGCACGCATCAAGGCGGATCGCGATGGTGCCGCAGCGAGTCTGTCCGCCGCTGAAGCGCGCCGTGACATGACCAAGAAGGCCCTGGCCGATGCCACCATTCGCGCGCCGTTTGACGGCACCGTGGCCGAGCGATTTGTGACTGCAGGCGAGTACGTCATGGCCAACTCGAAGGTCGCGCAGGTCATTGATCTGGATCACCTACGCCTGCTCGTGAATGTCGCAGAGCCCTCCGTGGGACTCATCCGCGTGGGGCAGACGGTGGAATTCAGCGTGTCCCCGTATCCGGGAGAGGTTTTCACCGGCACGGTCAAATTCATCGGTGCGGCTGTCCGCGCTGAAACGCGGGATCTCCAGGTGGAGGCTGAAGTAACGAACACCGATGGCCGCCTGCGGCCCGGACTCTTTGCCGAGGCGCACCTGACACTGCCGAAGCAGACCGCCATCACCATTCCCGTGAACGCCGTGCGCACCGATGGTGCCACCCAGAAAGTCTGGGTGGTCGAGTCAGGTCAGCTCACCGAGCGCCTGGTGGAAGTGGGAGAGACGGACAAGGACCACATCGAAATCCGCCGGGGTGTGAAGAAGGGCGAAAACGTCGTGCTCTCTCCCGGCGCGGATGCCGCAGACGGTGTGCCGGTGATGGCCATCCCCCAAACTTAACCCTTCTCTTTTTTCACCTTATGCAATGGCTCGCCCGCATCTGTGTTCAGCGTCCTGTCCTCGCCAGCGTCATCGTGCTGGTGTTTGTGGTCGTCGGTATCATTGGCTTCACCCGACTACCGGTGGACCGCTTTCCCAAGGTGGACTTCCCCACCGTCGCCATCACCACGCGTCTCAACGGTGCCACGCCGAAGGAAGTGGAAACGCAGATCACCGACAAGATTGAAGAAGCGGTGAACACCGTCAGCGGCATTGATGAACTGCGCTCCGTTTCCAGCGAAGGCATCTCCCAGGTCATCGTCGTCTTCCTGCTGGAGAAGAACGTGGACGTGGCTGCGCAGGAAATCCGCGACCGAGTGAACCGCATCATCTCCGAACTCCCCGACGATGCGGATCCGCCCATCGTGGAAAAGCTCGACCCCGATGCCTCGCCAATCCTCAACGTCGCGCTGACCGCTGATCGCCCGGCGCGTGAGATCACCGAATACGCGGACAAGGTTCTCCGCCGTCAGCTCGAAAGCGTGCCCGGCGTGGGTCAGGCCACGCTGCTGGGCGGACGCAAGCGCCAGATCAATGTGTGGATGGACCCCGTGCGCCTGCGCTCCTTCAATCTCACTGCCATTGATGTGCAGAAGGCGCTGCGTTCGCAGAATGTGCAGATTCCCGCAGGCACCGTGAAGGACGCCGCTAGTCAGGCAGGCCTGCGCGTCCTCGGCAAGGCTGGCTCCGTGGAGGAACTCCGCCAGATGGTCGTGCGCGAAAAAGACGGCGGCCTTGTGCGCCTCGCAGATGTGGCCCGCGTGCAAGATGGCGAAGAGGAGCCGCAGACCGCCGCACGGCGCAATGGCATCCCCAGCGTGGTGATTTCCCTGCGCAAGCAGTCCGGAGAAAACACCATCAAGGTGGTGGATGCGGTGCAGGAGCGGCTGGCCGAAGTGCAAAAGCTCCTGCCTGAGGGCTACCAGATCAATGTCGTGCGTGACAACTCCCTCGTCATCCGCACCAGCACGCATGCGGTGCAGGAGCATCTCGTGCTCGGTGCCGTGTTTGCCGCGCTCATCGTGCTGCTCTTCCTCGGCAACACCCGCGCCACCGTCATCGCCGCCCTTTCCATTCCCACCTCCATCATCGCCGCGTTCGGCGTCATGTGGGCGCAGGATGTCACGCTCAATCAGATCAGCCTAGTCGCCCTTGCACTCGCCGTCGGCATCGTGATCGACGACGCCATCATCGTCGTTGAAAACATCGTCCATCACATGGAGGAGAAAGGCGAAAATGCGCATGACGCCGCCATCAATGGCACGAAGGAGATCGGTCTCGCCGTCATGGCCACCACGCTCTCACTGCTGGCCGTGTTTGTCCCCGTGGCCTTCCTCAGCGGCATCGTCGGCATGTTCCTGAAGAGCTTCGGCCTGACCATGGCTTTTGCCATCGCGGTTTCGTTGCTCATCAGTTTCACCCTGGTGCCATCCCTCGCCGCACGTATGCTCGGCCGCAGACGCAAGAGCTGGATCGAGCGCTCGCTGGACCGTGTGGTGAATGTTTTCTACCGCCCCATCGAAGCTCTCTACATGATCATGCTGCGCTTCTCCATGCGGCACCGCTGGGTCATCCTGCTCGCCTGCTTCGGCGCTCTGGCCTCGCTGCCGCTGCTCATGGGCATCGTGCAAAAGAGCTTCATGCCACCCACGGAAGAGGCCGAGTTCATCGTGAACATCCGCGTCCCGGAAGGCACCACGCTGGCCTCCACGGATCTGCTGGGAGAGCGCGTGGCACGCAGCATCCGTGCCCTGCCCGGCGTGGAGTCCACGCTGCTGACCATTGGCGACAATGACCAGCGCGTGCCCAATCTCGCAGGCATCTATGTGCGCCTCACCGATCCCGACACACGTGAAGCCACGCAGCAGGACATCATGGATCAGGTGCGCAAAAAGATCCTGCCCAAGTACCCCGCCGAATGGCGCATGACCGTTCTTGCCGTGCCGCCGTTCAACACCGGCCAGTCCAGCGCCAACATTCAGTTCTACGTCGCCGGGCCGGATCTCGACCGCCTCACCAGCGCCACGGATGCCATCATGAAAGGGGCCAAAGACATTCCCGGCATCCGCGATCTGGACTCCACCCTCATCAGCGGCAAGCCCGAGATCACCGCCAGCGTGGACCGCAGCAAGGCAGGCCAGCTTGGCGTCAATATTGCCGATCTTTCCACCACGCTGCGTCTGCTCGTGGGTGGTCTCGATGTCTCCACTTATGATGAAGGCGGTGAGCAGTACGACATCCACCTGCGCGCTGAAGCCGGCTACCGCAACAACCTTGAAGCCATGGAGCAGCTCTCCGTGCCCAGCGCCAGTGGCGTGCCCGTGGCGCTCGACAATGTGCTGAAGCTGGAGCAGACCTCCGGCCCCTCGCAGATCGACCGCCTAAACCGCCGCCGCCAGGTGACCATCAGCGCGAACAACGCGCCGGACGTGGGCGAAAGCCAGATCGTGGATGCCATCGATGCGCTGGTGAAAACGCAAAATCTTCCCGCCGACTACAGCAGCGGCGTCGCTGGCCGGTCCAAGGAAATGGCCCGCACCGGCAAGGCCTTTGGCATGGCCTTCCTCATGGCCTTTGTGTTCATGTACCTCATCCTCGCCGCGCAGTTTGAGAGCTGGATTCATCCGCTCACTATTCTCCTCGCTCTGCCGCTCACGCTGCCCTTTGCCATCCTCTCGCTCATCATCTTTGGCCAGTCGCTCAATCTCTTCTCCATGCTCGGCGTGCTTGTGCTGTTTGGCATGGTGAAGAAAAACGGCATCCTGCAGATCGACCACACCATCCAGCTGCGTGCGCGTGGGCTGGACAGATTGGAGGCCATCCTCAAAGCCAACAAAGACCGGCTTCGCCCCATCCTCATGACCACGCTCGCCTTCGTCGCGGGCATGGTGCCCATGATGCTCGCACGCGGTGTGGGCGCTGCGTTCAACAATGCCACTGCAGGCGTCATCCTCGGTGGTCAGACGCTCTCTCTGCTGCTCACGCTGCTCGCCACGCCCGTCATCTATTCCTACTTCGATGACTTCGTCGAATGGCGCCGCCGCCGCGCTGAAAAGCGTGAAGCACGCCGCGCCGCACGCGAAGCCGCCCTGCCTCCCGAGCCCGCCACTCCCGCCCCTGCCTCCGCTTAAAGCCCCTCCCCTTCCCTCCTACATCATGCTCACTCACGCCTCACGCCTCTGCCATGTCCCCGTCCTCCTTCTGGGGCTCGCGGCCTGCACCGTCGGGCCTGATTATAAAAAGCCCGACACCACCGACATCACACCCGCCACCTGGCGCTGGCAGGCCAGCGCACCGCGCGACGCCGCACCTAAAGGCGACTGGTGGAAGGTGTTTCATGACAGCGAACTCGACCGTCTGGAAGCCCTCGCGCTCGCGGACAATCAAAACCTCCGCGCCGCCTTTTCCCGCATCCAGCAAGCACGCGCCAACGCCCGTGCCGCCGCCACTGATTGGCTGCCCAATCTCGGCATCAACTCACGCAACAAGCGTGAGCGAACCTCCGCCCATCTGCCCACGCCCGTTCCCGTCAATATCCCCTCCGCACAGATCAACACCTTCAGCGAGACCCTGGACCTAAGCTATGAGCTCGATCTCTGGGGCAAGGTGCGGCGCACCTTTGAATCCGCCCGCGCTCAGGCCGAGTCGAGCGCGGCAGATTTCAACAACGTGCTCCTCACTCTGACCGGCGATGTCGCCGCCACCTACTTCCAGGTCCGTGCGCTAGATGCCGACCTCGCCTCACTGCGCCGGACCATCGCGCTGCGTGAAAAAAGCCTCGGCCTCATCCAGCAGCGCTTCAATGCCGGCACCATTCAGGAGACCGATGTGGCCCGCTCCAAAACCGAAGTCGCCACCGCCAAGGCCGAACTCGCCGACATCAAACGCCAGCGCCAGGAAGCCTCCGACAATCTCTCTCTCCTCTGCGGCGTGCCCGCCACCCATTTCACTCTGGCCGAGCGCCCCCTGCGCGGCTCACCGCCCGTCATTCCCGCCGGACTGCCTGCCAACGTACTCGAACGCCGTCCCGATGTGGCCGCAGCAGAGCGCATTGTCGCCGCGCGCAATGCCGACATCGGCGTCGCCACAGCAGCCTACTTCCCCGCCATCAGCCTCACCGGCCAGGGCGGCTTCTTGAGCAAGGACACCAGCAGCCTCTTCACCACCGACAGCCGCGTCTGGTCCATCGGTCCCAGCGTCAGCCTGCCCGTCACCGGCTTCGCCCTCATCCGCGCCAACGTCCGCAAAAAGCGTGAAGCGCGGGAGGAAGCCATCGCCAGCTACCGTCAGGCCGTGCTCTCCGCATTGAAAGACGTCGAGTCCACCCTCGCCCAGACCCGCTACCGCGCCGAGCAATCCGCCGCCCAAAACGAAGCCCTCGCCGCCGCCTCCCAAGCCGCCGATCTCACCCGCGCCCGCTACGACAGCGGCGCCACCGGTTACCTCGAATTCCTCGACGCCGAACGCACCCGCCTGCAAACCGAACGCCAGGCCAATCAGGTGACCGCCCAGCGCTTCATCGCCACCGTCCGCCTCGTCAAAGCCATGGGTGGCGGGTGGTAATGGGTTCGGCCTGAAGGGGCACGCGGTTAAGCGTACTGGTGAATAACAGGCCATTCAAGAAACGCGACAGCGTCTTGGAACCGTAACGCAGCGGAGATAGACAGCCACAGACTGCCCGAAGGGTGAGCAACGCGAATCCATGAGGTGGCAGAGATGCACGGCAGAGGCGGCAGAAAGGAAGCGCCATACTTGAGAATCAAAGGCTGAAGGATTCCGTTGAACGGAGCGGATGAGACTGCTCGGCATGGAAACCGCCCCCCCTCCGCGCCCCGTCATGCGCCTGGGGCGGAAGCACGGCAGGGAGTAAACGCATTGTAAACCAATAGCTTGCGCCACATATAATCATAACATAACTGGCATATTTTTTATGATATGCTCATGGCATTTATCTAAAAAATAATCTGTAATTTTACCTTAACACATCAAGATAAAAGGTTAAGTTGTAATAATTAAATAATAGGCATTTGGCCTGCTTATTTTTCTTCACAAGAATAAAACCTCGTTTTATCTAATGCCATAATTCGATTTAAACTAAGCAATTTAATTATTCGATGAATCAATTTCGCCTCTGGTCACTCCGTGCTTCGTTATTCCATGTGTATTTGATTGCCGCGATGGTTCTACTGCCTCTGCCGCCTTCCAGGCTGGTGGTGGCGGATGAAGATCCTCCCCCTGACCCGCCGCCGGAAGAGATGTGGCACTTCGACCACGCCGAATCCATGATGAGCATTTCGCTGCAGAATTCCACGGGAAGCGTGCATCCGGGCAGCACGGCCACCATGCAGGCCTATGTGGAAAACACGTCCTGGGAGATATGGACGAGCAGCTTTGGAAATGTCCAAACGATGAACTACAGTAGCGGCCCGGCCTCCTACACCTATGTCTCGTGGTATCAAGACAGCGGAGATGGACATTTGAGCAGTTCCGCATCCTCCACGGATTCAATGGGAATGGCCACGGCAGACTTTGTGATGGGCAACTCCCAAGCCGTGGCGCGTGTGGAGGTGGGCAATGGAACAGGAGGGGTGGCGAGCGCCACCCTGACCTTGGACCCGTCCAACACCGAGGAGATCTGGAGCTGGGGGTATTCTGGCAGCACGATCACCTCCGTGCAGTGGCAAGATTCGGCAGGGGCAGCCCTCGGAAGCGGGGAGCAGCGGACGCTGACGGTGACTGTGACGCAAGAATCGTATGATGTCTGGAACAGTTCATTGGGCAACACGCGGACGTACATCTCCTCCTCCGGATCTGCGATGAACGTGCCGGTGACTTTTTCCATCCAGTCAGGGGACGGCACTTTAAACTATAATTCCAGCGTGACCACCTCGACCGATTGGACGGGACAGGCGTCGGTGACTTTCTTCATGGGCAGCAACGACACTGTGGTGGGTGTCGTGGCGGGAGATGCAAACCAGTATCCGGGCTATGGATCGAACGTGGGGTTCACAGCCTCGTCCACGGGAGGGCAAGAGGGTGGTGGCGATAACAGTGGGGAGACGTGGAATCTTGCCGGCACGGAGTCCAGTTATACCATTACTATGATGGCTGACGGAGGCGTGACAGAACTGCAGCAAGGAAATCAGCTTGGTGGGTTCACGGCCTGGGTCACCACCACCACCCACGATGTGTATGTGAGCAGCTGGGGCAACTCCTACAATGGTGAGGACACCACCACGTCCGCCAGCGGGGCGCCAGTCTGGTTCATGGTGGAGGGGGATTCCTCCCCTTTTTCCACCACTACCACCGATGGAATTGGATCGTGTCACGGCAGCACCAGCATCGGCAGCAGCACCACCTCCGTGATGGGCTCCGGTGCGGCACACATCTGGGCATACGTCATGGATGGAAGCCAGAACGTGCTCGCCAGCACCTGTTGGGATATCAGCCCGGTTGAGGAGCAGTGGTGGCACTCCAATGATGAAACGACCCTTTTCGCGAGCTTGTCTTCAAGTGCTGCAGAGACGCACGTTGAGTCAGGCACAGCGTGCCCAATCAGCGTCAATGTGACCTACACCAACTGGGAGGTGTGGCAAAGCTCCACTGGCAGCACCGAGCTGCGCAACTACACCACAGGGGCTGCCGAGGGAGCGTCCGTATGGTTTAGTTTGGAAAGCGGGGATGGCGCCGTGGAGAGCACCTCCACCAGCACGGACTCGCAGGGACAGGCAACGGCGACATTTACGATGGGACAGGATGCGTCCGTGCTGCGGGTGGATTCGTGGTTTATGACCGCCTCTTCGGCCGCGTCGTTGAACTTCACTCCGCCAAGCAATGTAGGTCCGGTGTGGAACTACGATCATCGGAATACTGCGCTGGATCTGGAGATGCTGCATGTGGCTGGCAGCAGCATGGTGACGGCGCGGGTGTCCTATATAACCTGGGATGTGTATGTGCTTTCCACGGATTCCAGCCAGACGGAGAACCGCAATCTGACCTCCAGCCCGGCGGGCACTGCCCAGGTGAGTTTCAGCATCGACACGGGTTCGGTGGGCAATGGCCTGGTCTGGACGGACGTCAACGGGGACGCGAGTACGCCCTACCAAACCACCGCTGACGCGGTAGTCACGGCCAATGTTTCGTTCGGAGCTGGCATGACACAAACTGGCATGATCGGAGTCGAGGCCAACGGGGACAACGGGGACAACGGTCAAACACATGCGCTCACCATCACCACAAACTCGCTCCCCAAGGGCACCGTGGGAACCGATTACGCTGCCACCATTCTCGCATCCGGCGGCACCGCGCCCTACACGTTCAACCAGGTCATGGTAACCGGAGAGAACGGACTGCCCTTTGGCTACCAGTTGCAGAACGACGGCAGGCTCACCGGTTGGGGCGACAACAGCACCGGCGGGCAGCAGCCGGGCAGCTACAAGTTCACCGTGTTGGTCAGTGACAGCGCCAGCCCCTTCCACACCGTGGAAAAGCAGCTCACCCTGGTGCTTGATCCGGTGGAGCCACCCCCCTTAAGCTTCACCACCCTGGATCTGCCCAAGGCGATGGTGGGCTGGGGTTACAATGTCAGCGTGCCGGTCCAGGGTGGTGTGGGCACGCTCACCTTCAGCGCCTCCGGTCTGCCGGCATGGCTGTCTTTGAGCACCGACGGCACCTTCAGCGGCACGCCTCCAGCCTCAGGTGCATACAATTTCATACTCGCGGTCCAGGATGATTACTATGATCCCTACAAGGCCCTCCTCCGCAAAATGTATGTGCCCTTTGAGCTGCTGGTGCAGGACAACACCCCCGTCAATGTCACCATCACCAGCGGCGACCAACAGATCATCCAGGTGGGGAGAGCCCCCGCAGCAGTGGAGGTGTTGGTCACCGTGAACGGTGCCGCAGTCGCCGGCGCGGAGGTCGGGCTGGGCTCTCAGATTGCAGTGACCAGCAGCAACGGCATCGCGAGTTTCGGCCTACCTCCGCTCATGACGCAAGGAGGAAAGTACTTCACCGTCAGCACCGCCGCCGATGATGGCCCCACGCTGATTCTCTACGCCTACAAGCTGCCTGCGGACACCACCGGCACATCTCCCGAAATCCTGCCCGGCCCGCCTGACGTTCCTCCGGTGACCCCGGTGGAAAATGACGAGGTGATCGTCGAGAGCCGGTGGGTCAGTAC
>NCCR01000140.1:0-7333 GCA_002279765.1 Verrucomicrobia bacterium 12-59-8
TGGAAGACCGCGACACGTTTGTCCTGCGCCGAATCAAACCCGCCAAGTCTGTCTTATCGAGGAAGAAGCCCTTAAGTTGACGCGCATGCCCAAAGGGGCGCTTCCTGAAGCAACCGTGAGCGGTGGGGCGCGTGGGACCCAGGGCTTGTCGCTGCGCTCCCGCGCCCTGGCCTGATTGAGGAAGATGCATTGCATTCTGCATGGCGGGCTACACTAGGAAACACAAGAGCCTGCTTGGCTGAGTGGCTCGAGGGGTGATTTATTCAATGCAGCGCTGAGCCGTCGCGATACCCTGTGCCATGTCCGTTTTTAGGCTCAACACCGAGTACAGTCCGCAGGGAGATCAGGCGCAGGCGATTGCGAAGCTGACGAAGTCTGTGCGTGCGGGGAATCGGCACCAGACGCTGATGGGGGTGACGGGATCTGGGAAGACTTTTACGATGGCGAATGTCATCGCGGAGGTGGGGAGACCGGCGCTGGTGTTTTCGCACAACAAGACGCTGGCGGCGCAGCTATACTCGGAGTTTAAGAATTTCTTCCCGGACAATGCGGTGGAGTATTTTGTGAGCTACTTCGACTACTACCAGCCGGAGGCGTACATCGCGCGGACGGACACGTTCATTGAGAAGGACAGCGCGGTGAATGATGAGATTGAGCGACTGCGGCTATCGAGCATGGGGGCGTTGATCACGCGGCAGGACACGATCATCGTGGCGAGTGTGTCGTGCATCTATGGCTTGGGATCGCCGGAGGATTACGAAGGGATGATGCTGCCGCTGAACGTGGGCATGCAGATGTCGCGCGAGACGCTGCTGACGCGGCTGGTGGACATGCTGTATGAGCGGAACGACGTGCAACTGACGCGCGGGAAATTCAGAGCGCGGGGGGATGTGATCGAGGTGGTGCCGGCGTATCTGGAGAATGAGGCGATCCGCATTGAGTTTTTTGGGGATGAGATTGACCGGATCAGCGCGGTGGATGTGCTGACGGGGACGGTGACACTGAAGATGCCGAGCTACACGATTTTTCCGGCGAAGCAGTTCGTGACGCCGGGCGACAAGCTGAGGAAGGCGATTGTGAAAATCCGTGAGGAGATGGAGGAGCGGGTGGCGTGGTTTGAGAAGGAGGGGAAACTGCTGGAGGCGCAGCGGATCAAGATGCGGACGCAGTATGACATTGAGATGATGCAGGAGATGGGGTTCTGCCAGGGGATCGAGAATTACAGCAGGCACCTGACGGGGCGTGTGCCGGGGGCAACGCCGGGAACGCTGCTGGATTTTTTCAAGGAGCCGCCGCTGATGTTCATCGACGAGAGCCACGTGACGATTCCGCAGATCGGCGGGATGTATGAGGGTGACAAGTCGCGCAAGACGGTGCTGGTGGAGCATGGGTTCCGGCTGCCGAGTGCGCTGGACAACCGGCCGCTGCGGTTTGAGGAGTTCATGGGGAAGGTGGGGCAGCTGGTGTATGTGAGCGCGACACCAGCGAGATTTGAGATTGAGAACAGCGTGGTGGGAAATACCAGCTACATCGCGAAGGTAGCGGATGCGCTGCCGATGACGCGGACGGTGCGGATCAGCGGGAGTGCGGAGTCGATTGATAAATTTGATGTGACGGCGAAGGGGCGGTCGCTGGTGGTGGAGCAGATCATCCGGCCGACCGGATTGCTGGACCCGATCATTACTATCAAGCCGCTGAAGGGGCAGATTGATGAGACGATTGAGCTGTGCCGTCAGAGGATTGAGAAGGGCGAGCGTGTGCTGGTGACGACGCTGACGAAGCGCACGGCGGAGGATTTGACGGACTACCTGAGGAATCTGGATTTCAAGGTGCGGTATTTGCACAGCGATATTGATGCGATCGAGCGGGTGGAGATTTTAAGGAGTCTGCGCGCCGGTGACTGCGATGTGCTGGTGGGGATCAATCTGCTGCGTGAGGGGCTGGATCTGCCGGAGGTGAGTCTTGTGTGTATTTTGGATGCGGATAAGGAGGGCTTTTTGCGCAGTGAGTCGTCGCTGATTCAGACGTCGGGGCGTGCGGCGCGTCACATCAATGGGGAGGTGGTGCTGTTTGCGGATATTGAGACGAAGAGCATTCGGGCGCTGCTGAGCATCAGCGGGTATCGGCGTCAGGTGCAGACGGATCACAATGAGAAGCATGGGATCACGCCGCAGACGGTGCAGCGTGCGGTGCAGGAGAGTCTTCAAATATTGGGCAAGGCGCGGGAGATTGAAGAGAGTGTGGTGCGCGAAGGCGGCGGTGATTTTGCGATCACGGAGACGATCCGTGAGCTGGAGCAGGAGATGGCGGATGCGGCGAGTAAGCTGGAGTATGAGCGCGCGGCGCTGCTAAGGGATCAGATTCGGGAGCTGAAGAAGCGTGCGGGGCTGAATGCGGATGATACGGGGGCGCTGCCAGCGCAGAGGAAGAGTGTGGTGTATGGGAAGCCGAAGCGGGGTGGGAGAAAGGGGAAGTAGGGACGCGATGGGTGATGGTGGGCCTTGGGAAGCGTGCAGCGGAGTTCACTGCAGACGCTGCTGGTGAACGCGGTGTGTGGCGGAGTGCTGGGTTTGCTTTCCGAATTGGGATGGCGAGACCCAGGGAAGCACTCGCTAAGGCTCGGCATCCCTGGGCTATAATACGGAAGGCCGTTGGCCTTCAAGGCATCGATCACTGTGATGACTGGCGATGTCCGCAAGGGTGCTGGGTGCAGCTCTCCGAAACGGGAAAGAGAAATTTTGGTTGCATGTGTAACAGATGTGCTGTTACAGTGGTAACACCAAGCGTATGCTGCCTTTTTCGATCCAGCTTCAAGATGGCACTCCGGTCTCTGACCAGATTCTTGGGGCTGTGCGCAAGGCGCTCTTAACGGGGCAGATGAGGGCGGGGGATGCGTTTCCGAGTGTGCGCACGTTGAGCCAGGAACTGCGGATCAGCCCGACCACGGCGCACAAGGTGGTGCTGCTGCTGAAGGACGCGGGGTGGCTCAATTCACGGCCTGGCATCGGGATGGTCGTGACGGTGCCGGATCAGCCGGACCTCGCGGAACGGCTCGCGCAGATCACGCCGGAGTGCCGGGCGCTACTGAAGGAGGCCGCCGATCTCAATCTCACCCTCAACCAAATCATTCAGCACCTCAAAAGCCTATGATCACGATCACCGACCTCCACAAACGTTTCCGGAAGACTGAAGCCGTCGCCGGATTGAGCCTGCAAGTGCCGGAAGGGCAGGTGACGGCTTTCCTTGGGCCGAATGGCGCGGGCAAGAGCACGACGATCAAATGCCTCTTAAATTTGCATCGGCCTGACCGTGGGATGATTGAGGTGCTGGGTGGGGATTCGCGCAAGCTGGGGCCAGCGCAGTTCACGCAGATTGGCTATGTTTCTGAAAACATGGAACTGCCGCTGTGGATGACGGTGAAGCAGTTCTTTGATTATTGCCGGCCGTTGTATCCGAACTGGGATGCGGGCTTTGAGAAGCAGTTGCTGACGCAGTTTGATCTGCCGCTGGGAACGAAGCTGAAGGTTCTCTCGCGTGGGATGCGGATGAAGGCGGCGTTGCTGAGCAGTCTGGCGTATCGGCCGAAGCTGGTGGTGCTGGATGAACCCTTCAGCGGGCTGGATCCGCTGGTGCGTGATGAGTTTATTCGCGGGCTGCTGGAACTCACGGAGCAAGAGGGGTGGACGGTGTTTGTGTCATCGCACGACATTGAGGAGGTGCAGCGGCTGGCGGATCGGGTGGCGATCATCAATCGGGGGAAGCTGGCGCTGGATGAAACGAGCGACAGCTTGCAGGCGAGGTTTCGTGCGATCGAGGTGGTGCTGCCGGATGACAACAAGGCACCGGTGAATCTGCCGAATGACTGGCTGCATGCGGAGCAGGCGGGGCGGACGCTGCGCTTTACGGAGAGCCGGTTTGCGAATGAGGAGGCCCTTGCTGCGGCGCTGCAGGGGGCGATCCCGACGGCGACGCATCATGAGGTGAGGCCGATGAGCCTGCGGGAGATCTTTGTGGCGCTGGCACGTGCTTATCGACTGGAAGGGAAATGAGCTATGAACCTTACACTTCATCATTTCCGCAAAGAGTTCCGCTGGCTGTGGCCGCGGTGGGTGGTGCTCCTGACAGCGTTGGGGCTCGATCTGGCATACAACATGGAGTGGATGTTTCCGATGAAGGCGGGCGATGTCATGGGCATCAGCGAGCTTGTTTCGTCGGTGCTGTGGCTGGTCGGCTGGTGGGTGATGCTGAGCACTGCGCCGGAGGACAATGCGCAGGCCTTTGTGCTGACGAGACCGTTGTCGCGGCGCAGCTATTGGCTGGCACGGCTGCTGGTGTGGGCACTGCTGGTGGTGCTGCCTTTCGTGATCGAGACGGGAGTGTATCTGGCTCTGATGCACCGGCCATGGGGAGACATCGGGACTGGCATGGCGGAGGAGGCGCTGGCGGCGAGTGCGATGACACAAACACCGTCCACCCCTCTTGCTCCGTGAGTTCCAGCAGCCCGCGAATAAACTCATCACGCACCAGCTGCCGAATATGGCCGTGATCTGCTGGGGCATTTCTACAAGCTGATCCATGTTGAGCCGCAACTGACGTTTCCGTTTTTTGAACCCGTGCGGTTTGTGGAGGCGGCGTGGCTGGTGGGGCCGCTGATGGTGGTTTTGCTGCTCTGGCACCGGCGCCGCCCCTTGAGTTTGCGCAAACGGCTCAGCGCCCTGGCCGTGCTCGCGCTGGTGGCTTATGGGCTGGCGGTGTCGCCGCTGATGCACAGCTGGTTTGAGGCACCGCAAAATGTGGCGCTTGCCCAGCAGCTTGGGGATGGCCGTCAGCCCACAGTTTTGCCGGTGGACTTCCAGATGGACACGTACGTGGATGAAAAGCGGGGGCCTCTGTTGAGAGTGCATGCGAGTGCGGCACTGGATGGCGTGCCGCGTGGCATCATTCCGATTTGGAGCAATGTCGATACCACGATCACTCAGAATGGGAAGAAGCTTCCGCTCGTGCCCTCAGCGAATGCGGAGGGCTACCTCAATCCGCAAATGCTCAGCTTCACTTTGCATTTCACTCCTCTGGCCGGTGATCTGGCGGCACCTGCGCCAGCGGATCTGCTTTGTACGGATGTGAGTCAGTCAAATCACCGCCTGAGACCTTTGCAACTGCCTGTCCCGAACGATTTGACGATGCCGGTGGACATCGACATGCAGCTCGCGGCCAGCTGGGTGCAACTACGCGAGCTGGGGCAGGCACCGCTGAAGGCTGGAGCATGCATTCGGAGTCCCGAGGCCGAGCTGGAGGTGATCGCGGTGAAGGCGCATTGGGATGAGCGTGGCACGAGGAGGCCGGGAGCGGTGACGCTGACTGTGCGGCAGTCGATGCGGACGCTGAGCTCGCGTCATGCGTGGTGGCCGGTGGGGCCGAAGATCATGCTGCAGGCACCTGGGAAACGGCTGACGTGGCAGAATGCCATGCAATCCTCTTCGGACTGGCGTTCGCTGCGCCTGGGCTGGGTGCATTCAGTGGTGAGCTACACCTTTCAAGATGTGCTGACGGATGGCAGCGGCGTGACCGAGGCCAATCTCGAGCAGCAGCAGATTCAATGGATCAAACCCGACTATCTGGGCAGCACCTACCATCATGTGGAGGTGAAAGGCATGCGTTTGAGCGAGCATCTACAGCCGCCGGACATCTGGCCCTACACCCACAACGCCACCCATCAGGAGGCGAATCCACGGGAGGCGTTTCTGGCTCATATTCTGCGGCTTCCCCGGCCTGACCCTGCGGGTCCGAGGGCGGAGATCGCACGGTATGTGGCCAATGTCTGCAGCGCTTCCAGGGCCTACGAGCGCCGTGCTGACCTCAACCACTTTTCCGAGCCGCTCTGGCCAGGCGACGACCGCCAGCTCGGTGAATTGCTCGCGCCTTACATCGTCAAACATCCTGATCTCATCACGCAGATTAAAGCACCTGATGCCTTTGTGGTGATGGGTGCGGCGCTGCTCAAGGCGGGCATCCCCGGATTCCACCAGGAGGCGGATGCAGAACAACCCTCCTACCAGCGTGTGGTTGCCGTCAGCGCGCAGCCAGGCGTTTCGCAGAGTTTGATGAGCAAGCCGTGGGTGCCGTTTGCAACCGTCGAACGAGATCGGCTCGACGTGGCGGTGATGCAGATGCTCAAAACGGGTTCCGATGAGCCGCTGCGCCCCTTGGTCATGCAGGAGCCGCAGTCATTGGAAAAAATCTGGCAGGAATTTCCGCGTGCAGTCAATGGTGTGAATTTGCGGTTCCTTGTTCGCGACAGCCACTACCGCGAGAAGGCGATTGGGGAGACCCGGCGTCAGTATGCGATGCTGGCACGCACGGTGAAACCGGAGCGGCGCAAGGAGGTGGATACCATCGCCGCCATGGCCGTGCTGGGAGAGGCGGAGGCATTGGACTGGCTGCTGCGTCTGGCGAGCTTTCAACATGAAGACGGACAGAACTGGTTGAACTCGTGTTTGCGAGATGTTCATCAAGCAGTCTTCGATATCGAACTCGCTCCCCGCAAGGTGGCCGCGTTCATCGTCAACTGCCGAGGCTGGACGCCTGCGGACTTTCGCTATGACACGGAAAAAATGCGCTGGGAACTGCGTGAGAACCCAGCGGCAAACTCCAAAAAACCATGAACTCCCAACCATTGGCGCTCCAAGGAATGCACGAGGTCATTGATGATCCTGCGATGGCGGTGCGTGGCGCTAGCGTCCGCCTGACTAGCCGCGTGTGGCATCAGGTGGTGCAGGAATGGCGGCACCAGCGGGGTCTGGTGCTGCTGGAGTGGCTGCTGCTCGCGGGAGCGTGCTATGAGTCTCTGCGGGAGAAGCCGGAGACGGCGGTGATTTCGAGCGAGCTGCCGACGCTGCTAGGGCTGGTGATCATCGCCCGGTCTGTGCGCGAGGATGCGCCGGGTAATGCCGAAGCGGCCTCGCACACGCGGCCGCTGGGTCGTGGAGTGGTCTGGGCGGCGAAGGTGCTGTTTTTCACTGTGGCTCTGCTGGTGCCCTGGGTGCTGCATGCCATGCCGCAGTTCATTGGCTACGGTTTTGGCGTGAGCCACTGGCTGGGGCTGATGGCCGGGAGCATGCTGCCTGCGGCACTGCTCGGAGCCCTGGCAGCGGGCTTGATCAGTCAGGCAAACACGGTGCGTCAAAACATCGCCCTATGTGCGGTGGCGCTCGGTCTGGTCTTCGGGCTGAGCCTGGTGCTGAAAAATACCATGGAATGGGATGATACCAAGCGCTGTGGTGCCGTGGTGGGGGGCGTGCTGCTGCCGGGGGCGCTGCTGGCCGCGTGGTGGTGC
>NCCR01000140.1:7357-18657 GCA_002279765.1 Verrucomicrobia bacterium 12-59-8
GCATGGGTATGGTTGCTCGGCGGCCTAGTCTTGGCCTGCTCGCTACCGCATTTTTGGACATGGAACTGGCGGGCGCGGCCAGCCCAGCGATATGAAGGTGCTCCGCTCACGGTGCATATCGGTGCAGCACCTGATGGTCCCTCGCAGGAGCTTTGGTCCACGCTGCATTTGATGGGTCTGCCAGACGACCATGTTGCGGCGGTCATCGCGCTGGCTCCCGTGCCCGCTGGGGGTGAGAAATGGCCGCCGAAGGATGTGATCTCGTCGGATTTCACCCTGGTGGACATGACGAGCCGTGAAGCATCAAGCAACTGGCGTTGGATGACCGAGAATCACACCACTGTGCTGGCGCCGCACTATCCTCCCAACAGCCTGTGGCATGGCAAGTCCATCGACGACGTACGTGGTCCCGAGCTAGAAGAGCTGATTGAGTTCACGAAAAAAACTGATCCGGACGCGATGAAGCGCCCGTGGCGGCTGCGGCTGGTGGTGCAGCGCATGCAGCGTGTCTTCACCAGTCCTCTGAACAGGGCGATCCGCCTGCGGCATATGATGGCAACCGCACCGGGACAACGTTTTGATTTCCAACTCAAGGAGCTGGATGACCCAGCGTATGGCGGCTCGATCAAATTCACAGCGATGCTTCGACACCGTTTCCCACTGATGATGCCGGAGGGTGCGTATGCGCCAATCCATCCATTAGGTTATCGACCGCTGCAGAACTTCATCTTCGAGGTGCGCGTGAGCCACGAAAAAAATGATCAGTTCAGCTATCGTGATTCTCTGCTGCTCGCCTGCCATGACCGCCCGGGTCCTTTTGAATTTCCGCATCCGCGCCCGCAGATGGACATCGCAGGATTGACACTGGAGCAATGGGTCGCGGACTCGACGCTGGACTTTTGGTGGTCGGAAGACTGCGGGGTGATTGATTTGGAAATCAGTGCGGAAGAGATGCAGCGCGCGGTGGAGGGTCAATAGGTGGATTGGCGGTACCGATGCAAACATGCAGAGCATCAATGAGGGGATTGGCAGGTGGTGGGGCATGCTTTGGCGTGCAGAAGAAGCACGTCTCCATTATGAAAACGAAAATTATCCGCCCGGTCCTTTTACTCATTGCCGGTTTGAATCTGAGCTGTTGCGCCAGTGCTGGACTGGGATTCCGCAACTCTTTCCGAGGGAGTGTCACGCCCGGTGAACGCATTGCTGCGGGAGCTTTTGATGTGGTGACGCTGCCGGTGCAAGTGCCTGTTATTGTGGCGATGAAGCTTTCGGAGTGAGGAATGGTCGTTTGGCATCGTTTCAGACTGACCATGATGAAACGACGCACTTTTCTCCTCGCCTGTGGTTCCACCGCTTTTGCTGCCAGTGGGAGTGGCAAATTGCGCATTGGTCAGATCGGCACGGAGCATGCGCATGCCGCAGGGAAGATGGCGGCGATGCGTGCTTTGACGGATCTTTGGGAGGTGGTGGGGGTCGCGGCAGAGAAGGGGTATGATGGTGTGCCGCTGCTGACGGAGGCTCAGTTGCTTGGCACGCCGGATTTGAAGGCGGTGGCGTTGGAGACGCGCGTGGAGGATTCGTGTGCGACGGCGCTGCGCTGCATTCAGGCGGGCAAGCATGTGCATCTCGACAAGCCGGGGGCCTTGAATCATGAGGAGTTCAAGGCAATGCGGCTGGAGGCTGAGAAGCGCGGGCTGACGGTGCAGATGGGGTATATGCTGCGATACAATCCGGCGTTTGAGCTGCTGTTCCAAGCGGTGCGTGAAGGGTGGCTGGGAGAGATCACGGAGATTGACGCAGAGATGGGGAAGCTGGGGGATGCGAAGCAGCGGGGGATCATCGGGGCGCTGCCGGGTGGAGGATTGTTTGAGTTGGGCTGCCATGTGATCGATGCGGTGACGACGATCTTGGGCAAGCCGCAGTCGGTGTCGGCTTTTTCAACGCCGACGCAGGACGATGGCGTGAAGGACAACCAGATGGCGGTGCTGCAATATGCGAAAGCCACGGCGGTAATCCGCTGCAATCATGCGGACCCGTTTGGCGGGCCGAGGAGGCGCTTCAATGTGACCGGGACGGAGGGGACGTTTGAAATTGTGCCGATGGAGAGCGGGAAGGTGAATCTGTCTCTGACGAAGGCGAGGGGGAGCTACAAGAAGGGGACGCAGTCGTTTCAGCTCACGGTGCCGAAGGACCGGTATGCCGGGGAGTTTACGGATCTGGCGAAAGTGGTGCGCGGGGAAAAGAAGCTGGCGTGGGATGCGGCGCATGACATCAGCGTGCATGAGACGGTGCTGCGGGCGGCGGGGGCGTGGGGGAAGAGTTGACGGTGGTTTACGGTTATTGACGGTGGCTGAACGGTTGTTCGGCGGGAGGCGCGTGGCGGTGCGGGTTGCAGACGCTGCTGGTGGGCGTGGGGTGTGGCGGAGCGCTGGGTTTGCTTTCCGATAGGTGGTGAACTGACCCAGGGGCACCTCGCTTAGGCTCGGCGGCCCTGGGCTTCATGACGCAACCCCGTTGGGGTTGGTGTGCTGCGGAGTGGAGTGGCGGTAAGTTGCAGGGAATCTCTGCAAAATGATCTTGTCCATGTATTGGGCAAGACCGACCATGCCACTTTAGGTGACTCAATCTCCCTTGGAATCCTCGCTCTGTTGGACCCACATTCCTGCATACTGATAACCCATATCAAATGTCTGTAAATGATTCAGCGCGTACTTAGCCCGAAGATACTCAATCACACTGCGTGAATCTTTTCTGTCGCACTTTCCGTCCATAAAAAACACTTCTTGTCCATCCTCCATCTGCTCGACGTCCAGCAGTCCATTACTGAGTGCAGTATAGATCTCAGAGTCACGAAACTCATGTTTCTTCGAATAATGAGGGTTGATGCAAAGTTTGACACTCAAGTTTCCTTCCGATTCCCATACGCTAACAAATGAAGCTGCCAGTGTTTTTCTGTATCTCCAGAACTCGGAGTCATGAAAAAAGTAACACAGGATCATGTTGCCACGTTCTGTGCTAACAAGGCGTTGTGAGCCATACAGAGTGAAGAGTAGCTGCTCCCAGTGAGCGTGCGCATCATAACCACTTGCATGCAACCACAGGGCATGATGGCAGTCATTCTGAAGGTCATGCTCGATCATTTGCTTGGCTCCGTCCGAGATCACTCCACTTACCGTATTGGTGGGGCGCAGTGCCTTGGAGCGACTGCCAATCCCTCCTGAGGCCATGATTGCATGCGATGCTTCAATCTGATCAGGATTGTCACTCTTGATTTTCAGTTCTAGAAGAACGTTTCTCTTGGGTAACGAAATCAAATAGTCGGGAGTACGCTTGTTGCTCTCAGGAATCCGTTGGCATGGGATGTTTAGAGATGCCAAGATATCTTCGACACTTGAGGAGAATTGAGATTCTGCGTCTGTCATATTTAGAACAGAGGGGGCAGGATTGCCCGAGCTACTTACTGCGTGGCGAACTTGGTGAGGAGGCCGCGTTTGCGGGTGAGGTTGAGGACCCAGACGAAGAGCCAGCCGGCGAGGGCGAGGTAGATGACATTGAGGCCTGCGGCGAGCCAGAGGTGGTTCCAGCTCATGGTGCCGGTTTTCATGACTTCGCGCATGCCTTCAAAGATGGGTGTGGCGGGGAAGAGCCAGGCGATGGGCTGTGACCAGGCGGGCATGTCTTCGACACGGTAGAACACGCAGACGACGGGCTGGATGAAGAAGGGCACGGCCCAGGCGAGGGATTCGGCGGCCTGTCCCCAGCGGAGGATGAGTGCGGTGGAGATCATGCCGAGGGCCCAGCCGAAGACCATGAGATTGAGGAAGAAGGGGACCAGCCACCACTGGAGCTGGAAGATGTTGAAGGAGTAGCCGATCCAGGAGACGAAACTCATGACGACGCAGGTGATGAGGATGCGCAGGAAGCCGACGAAGAAGGTGGAGCCCAGATACTCTGCGGTGCGAACGGGAGCGACGAAGATGTTGAGGAGGTTGCGGGTCCAGACGTCTTCGAGGAAGGAGATGGCGACGCCCTGCTGGGCGCGGAAGAGGATGTCCCAGAGGATCATAGCGCCGAGGAAGAAGAGGATGAAGCCGCCGAATTTTTCATCGCTGTTCTTCTGGATGAAAACGGTGACGTTGCCCCAGACGACGAGATCGACGAGGGGCCAGAAGACGAGCTCCACCATGCGCATGGGGGTGCGGGAGTAGAGGAAGAGGTGGCGCATCACGAGAGCGCTGATGATGCGGAAATTCATACGGCGGATTCTTTTTTCGGTTCGTCGAGGATTTCGCCGTCACGGGCGATCTTGATGAAGACGTCCTCAAGGTTGTCGCTGCTGGACTGGGCGACGATGTCCGAAGGGGTGCCTTCACGCACGATCTTGCCTTTGTGCAGGAAGATGACGCGGTCGCAGACTTCCTCGATGTCGCGCATGTTGTGGGAGGTGTAGAGAATGGCGATGCTGCGCTCGCGTTGGACCTTGCGCACGACTTTGCGGACCTTGTCGGCGATGTCGGGATCGAGGCTGGCAGTGGGCTCGTCGAGCATCAGCAGCTCGGGGTCATTGAGGAAGGCTTTGACGAGGTTCACCCGCGTGGACTCGCCTGCGGAGAGCTGGCCGGTGACGCGTTTGCTGAGGTGGGAGATTTCGAGCAGCTCCATCAGCTCAGCGATTTTCTTTTTGGGATTCGGCACGCCGTAGATGCGGGCGAAGACGCTGAGGTTTTGCCACACGAGCAGATTGCCCGGCAGGGCGGTGTAGGCGGAGGAGAAATTGGAGCGTTGGAGGATGCTGATGCGGTTGGCCTGCAGGGGCATGCCGAAGGCATTCAGTTCACCGGAAGTCGGCAGCGTGAGGCCGAGGAGGCAGTTCATGGCCGTGGTTTTGCCGGCACCGTTGGCACCTAGCAGGCCGAGAACTTCGCCGCGATGCAGCTTGAAGCTGAAACGGTCGAGCGCCTTCACACCGTCGAACTCACGAGTGAGATCGCGGGCTTCGAGGATGACTTCGCGGGTGTCGGGGGGGGCGGACATTGAGGTGTTAGAGGTACTCCTCGATGGGCAGCTTGCCGTTCCACGCGCAGATGAACATGGTGCCGGGCTTGGTGGTGCTGGGCTTGAGGGTTACTTTGCCGCCGCCCATTTCAACCATGAGCTGGCCGGCGGCGATGTCCCACAGGCTGATCTGTTCTTCCACATACGCGTCAAGTCGGCCGGTGGCGATGTAGGCCATGGCGAGGGCGGCACTGCCGAGCATGCGGGTCTTGCGCACTTCGTAGGCGATGCGCTTGTAGCGGTCGAAGCCGAGATCGAGCGCTTCTTTGCTCTTCGAGAATCCGACGGTGACGACGGCTTCGGCCATTTCGGCGCGGTTGCTGACCTCGACCGTTTTGCCATTGAGCTTGGTCTTTTCGCCACGGACGACGGTCCAGGTTTCGTTCTGCGAGGGATCAAAGATCACGCCGATGAGGAGCTCTTTCGATTCACGTTTGCGGGCGGCAATCGAGACGCAGTAGTGCGGGATGCCGAAGAAGTAGTTCACCGTGCCGTCGATGGGATCGACGATCCACTCGACATCGCCGTTGCCGCCGGTTTCGCCGCCTTCTTCGCCGAGGATCGCGTGGTCGGGGAAGCGGGCGAGGATCATGTCGGTGATGAGCTGCTGGCTCTGCACATCGAGCTCGAGCTTGATGTCGTGGCGCTGCATTTCGTTCACCGTGAGTTCGGAGCCGAAGTTGTCTTTGATCATTTTGCCGGCGGCGTGCGCGGCTTCGGTGGCGGTGGCGAGGAGTTCGTTCACTTCGAGGCGTGGGGGGATGAGAGTCTGGAGATGTGCGCGATCAATTCGCGCGCGAGGGCGGTTTTCGACTGCCTGGGGAGGGGAATCGTTTGACCGCCGGGGAGGCAGAGGGTGACTTCGTTTTCCAGACTGTCAAACCCGATGCCCGGCTGAGATACGTCGTTTGCAATGATCAGGTCGCAGCCTTTGCGCTGCAGCTTGTCTTGCGCGTAGGCGATGACGTTTTCTGTTTCTGCTGCAAAGCCGACGAGGAAGCCGTGGAAGCCGAATTTGGAGCGCACGGAGCCGAGGATGTCTTCGGTGCGTTCGAGTTCGAGCGTGAGTGTGGCGGCGGTCTTTTTCAGTTTTTGGCTAATGACCTGTGCGGGGCGGTAGTCGGCGACGGCGGCGCTGAAAATGGCGGCGTCACAGCCGGGGAGGTGGGTGCGAACGGCGTCGAACATCTCACGGGCCGTTTCCACCTGCACCATCTGTACTCCAATGAGTGGCGGAATCGTCACGGGGCCGGAGATCAGGAGGACTTCGTGTCCGGCGGCGCAGGCGGCTTCGGCGAGTGCATAGCCCATGCGGCCCGAGGAGCGGTTGGAGAGGAATCGCACCGGGTCGATCGGTTCCCGTGTCGGGCCGGCGGTGATGAGGAGGCGCATCGCCGAATGTCCAGAGTTAGGGGCCAACGGTCAAGAACGGACCGGCTGAAGCCGGTACACTACAGAACAGCCTTGGGTTAACCGCCGGGCACGGTGAGCGGCCTGCCGTTGTCCTTGGGGCCTAGTTTGATGAAGAAAGGTACGGCGCGGCGGGCCCAGTCCTCGGCATCGGGGAAATCACCGGCACCGCTGCCAAAGGTGCTGCGGAGCATGTCGGTGTCGATGATGCCGGGGTTCATGGGGATGACGGCGACTTTGCCGCCGGTATCCTGGGCGGTGGCCATGGAGAGACCTTCGATGGCGTACTTGGTGGCGCAGTAAGGGGCGACGTCGGCGGCGGTGGAGCGGCCCCAGCCGGAGGAGAAATTGACGATGACGCCGCTGCCGCGTTTGAGCATGGGTGGCAGCAGATGGCGCATCATCGCGGCGGGGCCTTTGATGTTGATGTCGATGATGCGGCTGAAGTCCTCCGCACTGGTTTCCCAGAGGGGGGCGTTGGGGTGGATGATGGCCGCGTTGTTGAGGACGAGGTCTGGGGCACCGAATTTTCCGAGGAGGGTGGCGCAGAAGGCGGCGATATCGGATTCGACGGAGACATCGCAGGTTTGGAAATGGTGCGGCGCGGGGAACTGGTGGGAGAGTTCAGCGATTTGAGCGGCGTTGCGGCCACAACCGGCGATGTGCCAGCCTGCCTTACTGAAGAGGGGGAGCATGGCGCGGCCGAGGCCACGGGTGCAGCCGGTGATGACGACGGTTTTCGGTTTCATTTCCCCCACCGTTACTTCTCGTCGGCGGAAGGATCAAAGGGCTTGTTGAATGGGGGGCCGCGCTCGCCGCCGTAGGTTTCGCGGAGGTATTCGTCGCCTTCGCTCTTTTTGCGGCGGATGTTTTTCGGAGCCACTAGATTCCCCAGCCGACGCCGTTCGGCGCGGCCTGCCTGCCACTGCTCCCAAGTCCATGTGCGCTCGGGGCTGGATTTGAGTTTCGAGGGCGTCATGCCGAGGAATGTAGCTCAGGACTTGGATTTTGCCAGTTCGGCTTCTACCTCGGCCTTCACGGCATTGAATTCCGGCACACAGTTGTATTTTGAGCAGGCTGCCACGCGATAGGCTTCGTCCCAGTCGATGGGAATGCGGCCCGAGAGCACGCCTGCCATAAGCTTTTTGGCGCAGTCATCGTCTTTTCCATCGTAGCCATTGCAATACTTCCTGGCGGCATAGACCCGACCGACGAGAGCATCTTCTACCGGAATTAAGCGCACTTCTCCATGTGGTGTTTCGAACCGTGACAACTCTTTGTCTGCTCGATAATCGATCTCGCCCAGCAGGTCGATCCAGAGGCCTTCGATGCCCCAGCTTTTGTTGCCGCCGTGGGATTTGATGCCTGGGATTTGGCGCATGATTTCTCCGCGTTCTTCATTGTTGGGTTGGGGCCAGCCAGTCCAGCAGATGTCGGTGTCGCCGGACATGTAGGCACCGTCGGTGTAGAACTCTATGGCGGAGCCGCCTACGACGACGGGTTCGAAGCCGCGCTCGCGAAACAACTCGGAGACGAGGCCGGCGAGGAGGAGGGACTTTGAGTTTAAGTCGGTCTCTTCGCGCACGAGGGTGAGCGCGGCGGCGATTTCATCGGCGGTCATGCGGGAAGCATGGCGGATGAAGGCGCGGTGGGGCAACTCAAATTAGAGCTTCGCCTTTTCCACTTCATCCCACGGGATCTCGGAGAGTTCGGCGTTGGGATTGCGGCGTTCGAAGTAGTTGATGGCCCATTGGTCGCTGAAGAAGACGACCCAGCGTTCGTCGCTGTCCTGAGCGGTGGTGACACCGCCGGGGATGTCGAAGTCTTCGATGGCTCCGCCGTCTTTGGTGCGCACCCAGCGCAGGACGGTGTAGGGGGCGTTTTCGATGCGGCTTTGGGCGTTGTATTCGCTCTCCAGACGGAACTGCACGACCTCGAACTGCAGGGGGCCGACGGCTCCGAGCAAGGGGACGCGCTGACCGGCATGCGGCTGGATGAACTGCTGCACGACGCCTTCGCTGAGGAGCTGCTCCAGGCCGTCGCGGAAGCGCTTATAATGCGCGGTGCTTGGGTTGTGCAGGTAGGCAAAGACTTCGGGGGCGAAGCGGGGGATTTCGTCGAACTTGAGCTTGGGGTCGATGGCGAGGGTGTCGCCAATCCCGAAGCCGTGATTGCCGACGATGCCGACGACATCGCCCGCGTAGGCTTCATTCACGGTCTCGCGATCCTGGGCGAAAAGCTTTTGGGAGTTGGCGAGGCGGACGATTTTGCCGGTGCGGGTGTGGGTGACCTGCATGTCGCGCTCGAACTTGCCGCTGACGATGCGCAGGAAGCTCATGCGGTCGCGATGGCGGGGGTCCATGTTGGCCTGGATCTTGAAGACGAAGCCTGAGAAGCCTTCATCGGTGGGCTCGATAACGCGGCCATCGGCGGCCATGCGTGGCTCGGGTGGCGGGGCGAGTTCAAGGAAGCCATCGAGGAGCATCTGCACGCCGAAGTTGTTGCTGGCGCTGCCGAAGAAGACGGGTGTGAGTTCGCCACGGTCGATCTTGCCGCGATCGTATTCGTGCCCGGCACCGTCGAGCATTTCGAGCTCCATCTTGGCCTGCTCCAAGGCTTCGGGGACGGTGTGCTTGGCGACGAAGTCATCATCGAGGCCGCCGACTTTTTCGGGGGCGCGGAAAGCGCCGTGGACGGTACGTTCGAAGAGATGGACGTCGTTTTTGCGGCGGTCATAGACGCCGCGGAACTGCTGGCCGAGGCCGAGGGGCCAGTTGATGGCGCAGGCGCCGATGCCGAGGACGGTTTCGAGTTCGTCGAGGAGGGTGAGGGGCTCGCGCGCGGGGCGGTCGAGCTTGTTCATGAAGGTGAAGATGGGCACGCCACGACGGCGGCAGACTTCGAAGAGCTTGCGGGTCTGGGCTTCGATCCCTTTGCCGGCGTCGATGACCATGATGGCGGCATCGACGGCGGTGAGCACGCGGTAGGTGTCTTCGGAGAAGTCTTTGTGACCGGGGGTGTCGAGGAGGTTCACCACGCTGCCTTTGTACTCAAACTGCAGGACGGTGGAGCTGACGGAAATGCCGCGCTGCTTTTCCAGCTCCATCCAGTCGGAGGTGGTGGCGCGCTGGTTTTTGCGTGCGGTCACGGAACCCGCAAGCGCGACAGCGCCGCCGTAGAGCAGGAGCTTTTCGGTGAGCGTCGTTTTACCGGCGTCGGGGTGCGAAATGATCGCGAAGGAACGACGGCGGGCGATTTGGGCTTCGTAGGGCATGGAGGGACAGGGGGGTGGTCTTCATGCCGCAGGGCGAGGTGCGTTTCAAATGACGAATGCCGAAATCCGAATGGGCCGGAAACGTGGTTTAAAACCAGTGAGGGCTGAAGAGGCTGGTATTGGAGGGAATAAGGGAGGTGTCTTCGCGGAGGCCGATGTCGGCGGGTTCGCCGCCGATGATCCAGTAGCCGATGACGGGATGATTACAGGAGAAGTTTAATTCAGGGGGCAGCACTTGAAGACCTTGGGCTGGCGGTGCCAGGGGCTATCCTGATCCTCCAGAAGGTTGCGTTGTGGATAAGATAAGGCGCACATTGGTGCATTCGCGGCAAAAGAAGGGTTTCTCTACATGACTTGGCATGTCGTCGAGTTTGAAGGAGGCTTGGACGAGATTGGGGTGGCCTTCAAACATAGGCCTCTGTACTGTGGTAGCCTGACCATCTGCCCCGAGCTGATAGTATGGGCATGGATCACAGCGGTGGTGACCAACAAACATGCTGCGGCAAACAAATTCAGTGTCGACCGAAAACAGCTCAACCCCGTTGGTACAGCAGCAATCCAACTGCCACAGTTCGCGGTCTATTCTTCGTCCCCTCCGTCACTTTGGGATGTTTCCGCTTGGGCAATCATCTTACCCAGCGCGCGAACTACAATACAATCCTCATACCGTCCCAGCCGTCTCAGGATGACTCCAAAGGACACCCATAGGTCTGAATGTGTGGGCTCGATTAGAATCGCAGCCATGATCTTCTCCAGTGCCTCCTCTGTACGACCGGACTCATCTAAGTATATTGCCAGTTCAAGCTTGATCAACCAATTGTAGGGGAGATCAGTCTCCAAAGCCTGGGCCACAGCCAAAGCCTCCACACACCGTCCCTGCTTATGCAAATCCATCCCCTTTAATAGAGTCTGATGCCATTCCTCCACAGTAGGTGTACCAGTAGTGGACTTCTGCATGGTCATCATCATCTCGTGTTTATTCGCCTTTGATGACCTGATGCACCATGCTGGCGCTGCAGCTACCGAATGGCCCCTCCAAGGCACCGGTAATTGGTGTAAGGTGCTCTCATTGAAGTCAAAATGATCCCTCAACGCATACGGCAATGCAACACGATCCTGCCAGAATCGACTTTCAGCGTCATTACCGATTTGATGTCGCAATATCTTACTCAGAAGCGTAGCGGTAACATATTCAGGGCTCAAATTGTTTTCTTGAGTCAAACGAGAGCCCATTGCATCACAGTAAATTTCCTCCACATAATCCAGAAAAGTCATACCCGCGTGGGGCAACTTAAGCGGGCCATGTTTGGCGAGTGCCACGAACGCGCCACAGAAGAGATAAATGACGTGCTGTCCGCGAATCCATTCGTCGTAGTCCGCCGCCTCGCGGGTGTCTTCGATGATTTCCTGGCAGATTCGGAAGCCTGCGTTGATGAATTCCTTGAGAACATCGTCGTTGGCATACTCTTCCTCAAAGGAGTCTGGCACCTCAGTGTCAGCCCACCCTGCCTGCAGACCGGCGAACCTGTGCAACCAGGACTCGTCACCCAGTTGGCGCATT
>NCCR01000140.1:18671-20397 GCA_002279765.1 Verrucomicrobia bacterium 12-59-8
ATTTCAGCCTTCGCCGCCGACAGCAACCTGACGGCCCAGTAGACGGACTCTTTGGATGTCACCAGTCCCTGCGCGCTGCACCGCATCAACAGTCGCAGGGCGGCATCCACCCCTTCATTCACCATGATCGGTGCCGCAGCCCTAAAAAGACGCATAGAAGCATTGCTTCTATCCTCCAGCGTCCAGTTGCCCGTGTAGCTGACTAAAAGTTCAGAGGGCTTGCAGCGGGTGGCAGAAACGTCCATTCCTCCAGGGCAGTCGATGTTCCAGTTGTGCGTATTGTATAGGAAGCACTGCGCGCTCGGCTGGAATGACAGATCTCCGATAGTCTCGCCGATCTCGCACATGCACCTTATCAGACTTATGCGCTTCGCAACTTCACCCATGTTATCATTGCCCTCTTTCCAGGAGCTGAAAATACCGATCCATTGCATCTGCATCCAAAACTGGGACAACAACCGCGCAAACGTGGGATGGCTCTGGGACTGAAGCATGGCAAGTGGAGATGGTGAGTTAGACAAACTTAGAAATGACGGTTGTGAGAGTGCCTCCATGTTTTCTACAAAACATCCATATCTGCGTAAAAACCTCTGTCGCGGAAACCGGGTGTGACTTGTCGTACTTAATTTCCGACTTGCGCAGCGCTCCGCAAAAGGATGAGATGGGAAAGCTCCCCTCTGAGCGCACGGAACGCACACAGCCAAGGAGACATTGAACAAATTGCCGCACCTCCTCTGGCAATTTATAGGCGCTGGTAGAGATGAATACCATCTCACCACCCGGCAAAAAAGTATCCCCCACGAGGACCCCGGGAAAGACCAACATTTTCGGCTGCGGGAACAACTCTCGAACGCTTTCATACGCGTGCGAATAGTGGCCGCGGATAGCTACACCTGGGTGCAGGCTCTGATCCACAGGGCGCTTGAGGCCTGGAACATAGGCGTGATATAGAGCTAGTATATCGTCACTGGTATCCGCCTCAATGGCCCTCCCCCGGCAGTACTTGGTCATACCTTCATCAAGGTCTTCGTCGAAGGCGAAGTAAATAAAGGGAGGCGGAAAACTTCTCCGCAGCGACGGCAGAGCTTGCTTCAAGGCTTCCAGATCTTTGATCTCACCAGTGAAGTTATGTACAGTTTTTCTCTCTCCCGAGTTTTCGATCAGCTGCTGAAGCGGCAATCTCATAACATTTAACCTAAGAGCGTCCCGATCATTTTCAACCATTTCCATCAGACCAGCGCCTATTATAAAATTGTTTTTGATGTAAAAAGGCCATGAGGATGCCGGCGAAGCCGAAGACTGCGAAACGCTCCAGACCATGAACGATTGAATATTCGGCGAGGATGGAGTGGTTGAGGAGGGACATGCTCTTTGTGGTTGGTTGAATCGGTGGTTGACCTATCAGGCTATGAAATGGCCACGGCTGAGAAATGATAAATTACAAGCTAATGTGATTTTTGTCCGAGGATCAATCCGACGGGTAGTTCGCACTGTGAGGTACGGTGATGAGGAAGCACCCACAGCAGCCGCGCAGCGGTGTTCGTTGCAAACGCTGCTAGTGGACGGCATGGCGTGGCGGAGTGCTGGATTTGCTTTCCATTGCGGATGGTGGGTGCCAGGGTAGCATCGCAGAGGCACGGCAACCTTTCGCTATGATGCGCAGCTCCGTTGGAGCTGGGGGCGGAAAGGACGTGGAACGACGGGATGGGAGGAATGAAAGCAGGTT
>NCCR01000141.1 GCA_002279765.1 Verrucomicrobia bacterium 12-59-8
GGAGGCTGTGTGGCCGCGCTTCTGATCTGATATGGAGTGCGGTCGCGGAGTGAGGAACAGCTTGTCCTCCGTAGCTCGCAGAGCGAAGGGGGAAGCGCAGCTACCGCTTTCGCAGGCCGGATGGCACAGGAATACGACAGAGCCTCCGACACCACCCGCTCCCCGGCACGCGCAGGCTGTGTCAGCTCACGCGCGTCACGAGACGCTCGAAAGCGGTAGCTGCGATGCAGGCTTGCGCCGTGCATCTGCGCGACCGCACTCCAAATAGCTCCGTGAGACTGAGTCTCACACCACGATGTTCACCAGCTTGCCGGGGACGACGATGATCTTCTTTGGCGTCTTGCCTTCCATGAACTCCTGCACGCGGGCGCTGGCGAGGGCGATCTTTTCGATCTCCTCTTTCGTGGCCTGAATCGGCACGCGGGCTTTGTCGCGCAGCTTGCCATTGACCTGAAAGACGACCTCCACCTCGTCCTCGATGAGGGCGGCGGGATCGTACTTCGGCCAGGTGGCGTCGCTGAGCAAACCCTTCACCGCGAGGTCGGGGAACTTGGTGGCGATGCGTTCGTTCAGGTCTTCTGCAAGGTGCGGCGCGAAGGGGCTGAGCACCTTGAGGAAGGTGACGATGGCGGAGACGGGCAGCACCTCCTCGGCGGTGAAGGTCTTGGTGCAGATCATCATCTGGCTGATGGCCGTGTTGAAGCTGAGCTTCTCAATGTCCTCGCCGCATTTCTTGATGGTCTCGTGGAGGGCTTTGGTGACCTGCTTGTTGGCAGGTACGTCTTGCAGCGCCGGGGACAAGCTCCACACGCCTTCTTCACTGACTTCCATGACAAGACGCCACACGCGGGCAAGGAAGCGGTACACGCCCTCGACGCCCTTCATGCTCCACGGCTTCACCTGCTCCAGCGGGCCCATGAACATCTCATACAGGCGCAGCGAATCCGCGCCGTACTCCTTCACGACGTCATCGGGGTTCACCACGTTGCCGCGTGACTTGGACATCTTCTGGCCGTCTTCGCCCATGATCAGGCCTTGATTCACCAGACGCTGGAAGGGTTCCGGCGTGCTGACGTAGCCGAGGTCAAACAGTACCTTATGCCAGAAGCGCGCATACAGCAGATGCAGAACCGCGTGTTCGGTGCCACCGACGTAGAGATCCACGCCGCCGGGTTTGCCGCCACCCATCCAGTACTTCTCGGCTTCCACGCTGACAAAGCGTTCGCTGTTCTGCGCATCGCAGTAGCGCAGGTAGTACCAGCAGGAGCCCGCCCACTGCGGCATGGTGTTGAGTTCACGCTTAGCGGTGTCGGAGTAGCGCACCCAGTCGGTGGCCTTTGACAGCGGCGGCTCCGGCGTGCCGGTGGGCCTAAAGTCTTCCAGCGTCGGCGGCAGCAGTGGCAGTTCGCTTTCAGGAATGCAACGGTGATTGCCGTCTTCCCACACGATCGGGAAGGGCTCGCCCCAGTAACGCTGACGGCTGAAAAGCCAGTCGCGCAGCTTGAAATTGGTGGTGCCTTTACCGAGGTCTTTTTCTTCGAGCCAGGAGGCCATTTTCTTCTTCGCCTCCAGTGTGGGCAAGCCGTCAATCAATGGTGAGGAGTTACATGCATATCCCTCGTAGCTGAAGCAACGACCATCAAACCATGCAAGTTTAAGATTGTCTGGCCCAGTCACTTTTACGGCCACTGTGGCAGTTGGAATGCCGGGGAGGCATTCGCTCATGGAATCCTCCTCCATTTTTGACAGTTCTGAAAACAGCTTCCCGACCACATACTTAATCGGAAGCTCGAACTTCTTCGCGAATTCAAAGTCGCGTTCGTCATGCGCAGGCACGGCCATGATGGCACCGGTGCCGTAACCCATGAGGACGTAGTCGGCGATCCAGATGGGGATCTGCTCGTTGTTGACGGGATTGATGGCGTACGCGCCTGTGAAGACGCCGGACTTTTCCTTGGCAAGTTCTGTGCGCTCCAGATCGGACTTGGAACCCACGACTTTGCGATAAGCCTCCACCGCCGCCTTTTGCTCAGGCGTGGTGATCTGATCCACCAGCGCATGCTCGGGCGCGAAGACCATGTAGGTGGCTCCGAAGAGTGTGTCTGGGCGTGTGGTGAAGACGGTGACATCGGACTCATGGCCGACGATCTGAAACTTCACATGCGCGCCTTCGCTACGGCCGATCCAGTTGCGCTGCAGCAGCTTGATGCTTTCCGGCCAGTCGAGGCCGTCGAGTTCATCAATCAAGCGCTGGGCAAAGGAGGTGATGCGCAGCATCCACTGGCGCATCGGGCGGCGCTCAACGGGGAATCCGCCGACTTCGCTCTTGCCATCCACCACTTCTTCATTGGCCAGCACGGTGCCGAGCTCCGGGCACCAGTTCACCGGTGCGGAGGACACAAAAGCGAGACGCCGGGAGTCGATCTCTTCGCGGGAAAGCCCCTGCCCTTCGAGTTCCGCGATGGGCCTTGCCTTGCCCGCATCATTCACGTACGAGTTGTACAGCTTGAGGAAGATCCACTGCGTCCATTTGAAATAGCCGGGGTCGGTGGTGTTCACCTCACGGTCCCAGTCATAGGCGAAGCCGAGGCGCTTCAACTGGCCACGGAAGCCTTCGATGTTCTTCTCCGTCGTCGCACGCGGATGCTGGCCGGTCTTGATGGCGTACTGCTCGGCAGGCAGGCCGAAGGCATCCCAGCCCATGGGGTGCAGCACGTTGAAGCCGGACATTTTCTTGAAGCGGCCGATGATGTCGGTGGCGGTATAGCCTTCCGGGTGCCCGACGTGCAGGCCTGCGCCGCTGGGGTACGGGAACATGTCGAGCACGAAGTACTTCGGCTTCGAGGCATCGAAGTCGGTATCGCCGGGGTTCGGAGTGCGGAAGGCCTTCTTGGCCTCCCACACGTCCTGCCACTTCGGTTCAAACTCAGAGAATGGGAAGGCTTTGCGCTGCTCGCTGCTCATAGGGGGCGCGAAAGAAGGCGAGGGTCGGTGGGAGGTCAAGCCCGCGCAAAGTACTCCCGAGCTTTAGCTCGTTCGGGACAGCGCTCCCTTCGCCATGCTGCGGGCTCGGAGCCTTGCGCTCCTAAGGGCGCTGGGTGCCGCGCCGCCGCTTACTTAAACAGCTTCGAGCCCGCTGCGAGATGCTCCGCGTGCTCCATCATGCGCAGTTCCACGCGCTCACGGATCGTGCGTTCGCCGATGCCGTCGTGCTTGGTGGCGACGAGGGCTTTGAGGAGGTCGATCATCGACTTCAAATCATCCATCATCACAAACTCCGGTGCGATCTGGCGCGCGTCGTTGAGATTGTGGTAGTTGCCCAGAGGAATGGAGATGCCCGCGCTGCGGATGCCTGCGGCCTGGGTGGCGGTGGCTTCACAGGCTCCGGCATCAAGCAGGCAGCGCTGCACACGGATGCCCTGCTCTTTGGCGGTGGTCATCAGCACGGCCATGGCTTCACTGTCAAAAATGGAGACGCGATCTCCCACACGGAGGATGGGACCGCCGCCCATGACGGCACCATTGACTGGACGGCTGGTTTCGAGGGAGAGGAAGACGCTGTCGGTACCAAAGGGCCAGTTTTGCGCGAGATGCCAAGCGCCGAGCCAGCCAACCTCTTCCGCACGGGTGAAGGCCGCATGTACAGTGGTCTGGATGTTCAGGCGGGCGAGTTCGAGGAAGGTCATCACGATGGCCGCGCAACCGATGATGTCATCGCATGCAGTGGCTTCAATGCGGGTGTTGGTGATGTTCACCGGAAAATTCCAGGTGGCGATCTGGCCTTTGACCTTGCGCAAGCCGCGCTTCACACCAGCCTCCACTTCCGTCTTGCCGACGCCGCCCAGAAAGTCCCACTCATCACGCTTGGTGCTGCCGGGCGGCTTGATGAAGGCGGGATGATCCATGTGCGCACCGAGCACCCAGGTGGGTTTGCTCTTGGCCTTGCCGTTCTTGAACGTGGCCAGCAGATTGCCAAACTTGTCGCGCTTCAACTTCACATGGGGACAGTCTTTGAGCAGCGCCTCGATCTCCGCACGGACATGATATTCATGAAACGGGGCCGTCGGCTGTTTGAGAATTCGTTTGAGAATGTTATTGAGGTTGGACGCTGACATGGGCCATCGTAACGCGAATTTATGCAAATACCAAACGCCACGTGAAGCAGCTTCGATATTTCTTCGAAACCGTACTGATCAAAGCCGTCGCATGGCTGCTGCCACGACTGCCACGCCGCGTGATCTTGACCTTGGCCCGCTGGATCGGCACGGCGATTTATCATGGTGACAAACGCGGCCGCAACACGGCGCTGGAAAATCTGCGCTGTGCATTTGGAGATCAGTACACCCTGAAGGAGAGGCACCGCATCGCACGCGATTCCTACCGGGTGTTTGCCCGCACGTTTCTCGATCTCTTCTGGTCGTCGAAACTCACCCCAGAGACCTGGCAACAGCACTTCAGCATTCATCTGCATGATGCAAAGGTCGAGCAGCAGGCACGCGAACGCGGCGGGGTGTGGGTGACGCCGCATTTCGGCAACTTTGAATTTGTAAGCCTGGCCTGGGGCTTTCGCGGTCTGCCTTACACCGTGGTGGCCCAGGATTTTAAAAATCCGGCCCTCACCCCCATCTTCAGCCGCATTCGCAGTCATTCGGGGCAGTCGGTGATTCCCCAGGAATCCGCGATTCTCAGGCTGATGAAGCTGCTGAAACGTGGCGGCTATGTGGGCATGCTCGTGGACCTCAACATCAGTCCTGGCAGGACTGCCGCGGCGATCCGCTGCTTCGGCCTGTGGACTTCGGTGCCGACGCTGCACGTACAGCTCACCCAGCGCCTGGGGCTGTCCATCATCCCCACCATCTGCACGCCGCTGCCGGACGGGCGGTATGAAGTGTCCACCCTGGCGGACATCCAGCCACAGCCGGATGAAGACATCACTGCAGTGACCCAGCGTGTCTGGGATCTTTTTGAGGCCAAAATCCGCCAGCAGCCGGAATGCTGGCTCTGGATGTACAAACACTGGCGCTACCGCCCGGTGGGCGCGCTGGGGGTCCCACATCCCGATTACCCCGCTTATTCCAACTACTCCGAGACACTCGCCAACATGATTCCGGAGACTGAGCGCAACAAGCAACCGAGGGCTTGTGGAATGGCGACAAAATGCTAAGCACCAAGTCGCATCGTCATGCGTCCCTGCTGCGTTTTCTAGCCCTCTACCCCGTGAAAAAGTTTCGATATTTTTTTGAAATCCTCCTGCTTGATCTGGCTGTCTGGCTGCTGCCACGGCTGCCGCGTCCTCAGCTGATGGCCTTGTCACGCGGACTTGGCTGGCTGGCCTACTGGCTGGATAAGCGCGGGCGCACCACCGCGCTGGACAATCTGCGTTGTGCGTTTGGTGATCAGTACACCCTGGCTGAGAGGCAGCGCATCGCGCGCGGTTCTTATCAGGTCTTCGCCCGCACTTTTGTGGATTTGTTCTGGTCCCCCCAGCTCACGGCGGAGACCTGGCAGCAGCATTTCGTCCTCAACATCGCCGATCCCGGCGCTGAAGAGAAGGCGCATCAAAATGGCGCGGTGTGGGTGACGCCGCATTTCGGCAACTTTGAGCTGATCAGCCAGGTCTGGGGCTTTCGCGGCTTCCCCTTCACCGTGGTGGCGCAGGACTTCAAGAACCCGGCCATCACGCGCCTCTTCAAGAAACTGCGGGAGCTGTCTGGCCACACCTTCATTTCGCAGGAAAATGCCATGATCAAGCTGATGAAGGCGCTCAAGGCCAAAGGCCATGCGGGCCTGCTCACAGACCTGAGCATCGTCCCTGGCAGGGCGGCGGCAGGGATCCAGTGCTTTGGTCTGTGGACTTCGGTGCCGACGCTGCATGTGGAACTCGCGAAGCGGCTCGGCCTTTCGATCATCACCGGTGTGTGCCGCCCCCTGCCGGACAACCGCTACGAGGCCTGCCTGTTTGAAGCCATTGAACCCACGAAGGCGGATGACACGCGTGAAATGACGCAACGCATCTGGGACCGCTTTGAACAGGAGATCCGCCTGCATCCCGAATGCTGGCTCTGGATGTACAAACACTGGCGCTACCGCCCGGTCGGCCAGCTCGGCGTGCCGCATCCTGACTACCCCCGCTACTCCAATTATTCCACATCCTTGGCAGCGATGATCCCGCCCGAGCTGCTCAAGCAGGATGCCGCGCGCGCCGCCTCTGCCGCAGTCGGCTGAAAGAGTTGGCCATGCATGCCAGTTTTTTCCATTGCCCCGCGTGATCGGTGCTCGTAATCCTCACGCCCTCCAAAAAAACAACCAGCCAATGTCCATTCCCCATCTTCCTGCCCTCCGCAAAGGCCGCCCCTATGAGTCGCTCGACAAGGCTCAGGTCAAAGACCACAAAACCGGCGAGGTCTGCGCCGAAATCAGCCAGGTGAATGCCGGCATCGTGCGCAAGGATCTGGCGAAGATCGGCGAAGCACGCGCCGCGCTGAAGAAGTTCACCGTGGAGCAGCTCATCGAGATCACCGCGAAGGCCGGCGAACTCTTTCTCAATGGCATCCTGCCGCTGGGAGACAAAGGCCACACGCAGAGCCCGGATGAGTACATCGCCACGCTCGCCCGCACCAGCGGCCTGCCGCATGTGATGGTGAAGCGCAACATGACCAAGCTGCACTTTGCGCTGACGAACATGAAGATGATCCTCAACGGCCTCACACGTGGCCTGGATCTCAGCGTCATTGATCGCGGCTTTGGCACGCAGTCCGGCTGCCCCGTCTCCTATTTCCCCACCACGAAGTCCCTTGGCCTCATCATGCCGAGCAATTCACCCGCAGTGAATTCCCTCTGGCTGCCCGCCATTGCTTTGAAGATCCCCGTGGTCATCAAGCCCGGCCGCGAAGAGCCCTGGACGCCGTATCGTCTCATCCAGGCTTTCATCGCTGCCGGTGCTCCGGCGGAGGCCTTTGGCTTCTACCCGACCGACCACGAAGGCAGTGGCGAAGTCGTGAAGCTCAGCGGTCGCAATCTCGTCTTTGGCGATGTCGCCATGGCGAAGATGTATGAGGGCAATCCCGCCGTGCAGGTGCATGGCCCGGGCTGGAGCAAGATCATCATCGGCGAAGACAAGATCGAAAACTGGAAGAACTGGAAGGACTACCTCGACGTCATGGTGGCCTCCATCAGCGACAACGGCGGACGCTCCTGCATCAATGCCTCAGCCGTGATTGTGCCGAAGTATGGCAAGGAAATCGCCACCGCCCTGGCCGAGCGCCTGGGCAAGGTGGGCCCCACCACCTCCGAAGATGAAAACGCACGCCTCGCAGGCTTTGCGAACGTGAAGATGGCCGACTACATCGACAGCGCCATCGACAGCGATCTGCAGACCCCCGGTGCGGAAGACATGACCGCGAAGTTCCGCGATGGCCCGCGCAAAGTGGAATTCCAAGGCGGCACCTTCCTGCGCCCCAGCATCATCTGGTGCTCGGACAACAAACACCCGCTCGCCAATCGCGAATTCCTCTGCCCCTACGCCAGCGTGCTCGAAGTACCGCAGGGCGAAGTGCTCGGCCGCATCGGCTACTCGCTCATCGTCACCGCCATCACCCAGGACCCCACCTTCATCAACGACCTGCTCGAGTGCGGCGACATTGACCGCCTGAACATCGGGCCGATCAGCACCATGAAGATCAGTTGGGACCAGCCGCACGAAGGCAACATGTTCGAGTTCCTGTACAAGCGCCGTTCCATCGACTGCGCTTGAGTTCGTCACTCCTTCAACGAACTGCATGTCCCTCGCACCCTTCGACCATCAGCCGCGCACGCGGCTCATCTACGGCAACGGCACGCTTGAGCGCGTGGGCGAACTCGCGAAGGCTCTCGGCGGCACGCGTGCGCTGGTGGTGAGCGATCCTGGAATCGTGAAAGCTGGCTATGTGGTGCGTGCGGTGAGTTTTCTCGTCGCTGCCGGAGTGCAGACACGGGTGTTTGGCGAGGTGCGGGAGAATCCCAGCACCGAAGACGTGGATGCCTGCGTGTTCTTCGCGCGTGAGTTCAAGGCTGACATCATCATCGGCCTCGGCGGTGGCAGCAGCATGGACACCGCGAAGGGCTGCAACTTCATCCTCACCAACGGCGGTCGCATTCACGACTACTGGGGCGTGGGCAAGGCCACAAAGCCGATGCTGCCGCTCATCGCCATCCCGACCACCTCCGGCACGGGCAGCGAATGCCAGAGCTTTGCGCTGATCTCCGATGCCGAGACGCATGTGAAGATGGCCTGTGGCGATCCCAAAGCCGCAGCGAAGGTGGCCATCCTCGACTCCGAACTCACCGTCTCCCAGCCGCACCGCGTGACCGTGTGCACCGGCATTGATGCGCTGACTCACACGCTGGAAACCGCCGTCACCAACAAGCGAAATGCGTTTTCCTCCCTCTACTCCCGTGAGGGCTTCCGCCTCTGCCACAGCGGCTTCAGCCGCGTGCTGCGTGATCCGCAGGACCTCGAAGCACGCGCCATGATGCAGCTCGGCGCAGCGTATGCAGGCATCGCCATTGAGAACAGCATGCTCGGCGCTGCGCACTCCTGCGCCAATCCGCTCACCGCGAAATTCCACGTCGTCCATGGCGAAGCCGTGGGGGTGATGATGCCACACGTGATCCGCTTCAACTCCCAGGCCCCCGAGATCGCCGCCATCTACAAAAGCTACTTTGATGGCGACCTCGCCGACCGCGTGAGCGAACTCCTCTGGGAAGCCCGCATGCCCCGCAACATCGCCGACTACGGCGTGAAGGAAAAGCACCTCCAGGATCTCGCCGAGATGGCCGCCAAGCAATGGACCGCCCAGTTCAATCCCCGCCTTCCCAGCGTGCAGGATTTCGTGGAGCTGTACCGCGCGGCACTGTAAGAAGCGGCCTGTTGCTGTGCAACCAGACGTGCCCACCGCGCAGCTCTGAATCTGATTTGCCTCTGCGCCCGCCTGCGCTTTTCTACCCCTATGTGTGGCCGTGTGAACCAATTCGCGAGCACTCCAGCACTTTATCTCGCTGGAAAGAAGCTGCGCATCGAACGGCGGCCCAAAAAGAAAGCGGAAGACCCCAAGTCCGAGGTGCCGGTGCTCAACAACATCTGCCCCACGGACTACGCCGACGTGCTGACCCTGGAGCGCGAGGAGATCGGCATCGAGCGCATGCGCTTTGGCCTCATTCCCGGCTGGGCCAAAGGCAGCAAGGCGGAGGTGGCAAAGAAATTCGCCCACACCTTCAATGCGCGCTGTGAGAGCATCTTTGACCTAGCCTCCTTTCGCGGCCCCATCCTGCGTCAGCGCTGCCTCATCCCCGTGCGTGGCTGGCATGAGTGGCCGGACCGCAGCACCCCCTACTTCATCCGCCGCAGCGACGATGACCCCGTGCTGCTGGCCGGCATCTGGGACGTGTGGGAAAGCCACTCTGTGGAGGATTTAGAAAGCGGGCGCGTTATCACCTCCATGAGCGTGGTCACCACGCCACCGGGACGCTACATGGCGAAGTTTCATGATCGCAGCCCGCTGATTCTCGAAGGTGAAACCGCCCTCGCCTGGCTGCAGCCCGGCCTGCACCCGGACGACCTCAGCGCCTTCTTCAAGCCCTACGAAAGCGGCCTTCTGGAAGCCTGCCGCGTCTCCACCGCCGCCAATCAGTCCCGCAACAAAACCGACGAAACCCTCCGCCCCATCGCTCCTCCCGTACCACAGGCTGGAGACGAGCCCGTGAAGGTGGAGGAGCCGCCAAGCCCGCAGATGCTGCTGTTTGAGACATGAGCGGACAGGCTAGATGCGCGCTCCATGCCCTCACTTCCCCGCCACCGCGTCATCCACGGCACCATCGAGCACGTCGCAGGCTTCGATGAGAGCCTCCTCGGTGACGGTGAGCGGTGGGCAGATTTTGACGGTCTGGCCCCAGGCACCCACAGGTGCGAAGAGCAGCAGGCCGCGTTGATAGCAGAGCTCGATGATGCGATGGGCGAGATCGTGATTAGGCTCCTTTTTGTCCGGCTGGATGATCTGCATGCCAGCGACGAGTCCGGCGCAGGTGACATGGCCGACGACGTGCGGGTGGCGCTTCTGGATGGCCTTGCAGCGCTCCAGCAGGATGGGGCCCAGACGCGCGGCGTTGCCGGTGAGGTCTTCGGCGAGGAGCTTCTTGATGTTGGCCACGGCGGCGGCGCAGCACACGGGATTGCCGGTGTGCGTGCTGGTCATGCTTCCTGGTGGAAACTGGTCCATGACAGCTTCGCGGCCGATCACGGCGGACAGGGGCATGCCGCTGCTGATGCCTTTGCCACAGCAGATGAGGTCGGGCGTGACGCCGTAGTGCTCGAAGGCCCAGAACTTGCCGGTGCGGCCAAAGCCAGCCTGCACTTCGTCAAAGGTGAGCACGACGTTGTACTCATCGCACCAGGCGCGGAGTTTTTCGATGTACTCGACGGGGGCGAATTCGGGGCCGACGCCCTGATAGCTTTCCATGATGACGCCCGCGATATTGTCACCGGTGAGCCCCTTGTCAGAGATCGCTTTGAGGAAGCTCTCGAAGCTGGTGTCTTCGGTCCAGTAACCATCCGGGAAAGGCGCATTCATGATGGCCGGGTCTTCATTGACGATCCATGCCTTCAGCCCGGCCATGCCGCCGGCCTGCTGACTGGCGAGTGTGCGGCCATGGTAGCCGCGTGTGAAACCGATGATGCCGATCTTCGACTTGCCGCCGACTTTGATGCCATGCGCACGGCTGAGCTTGATGGCGCACTCGGTGGCCTCGCTGCCGGAGCTGAGCAGGAAGACTTTCTTCAATCCTTCGGGGGAAACCGAGGCGATGATCTCGGCGGCTTCGGCGCGCTCTTCGCTGGGGAAGACGTAGTTGTGGATGAGGCCGCTGTTGATCTGATCGATCATGGCCTTGCAGATTTCCGGTGCCGCGTGGCCGGCATTCGTCACCAGCACACCGCTGCTCCAGTCGAGCCACTTGTTCCCGTATTTGTCGAAAATGTGGATGTCCAGGGCCTTGTCCCACACGATGGGCGGCATGCCGCGCATGGACTGGGGCTCGAAGTGGCGCAGCTTCTCCAAAGTAGGGATGGAGTCAGGGTGCGGCAGTGGCGTGCAGATGCGGCGATGCTTGGTTTCGACGTGCGGAACGGTCTGTGGTGTGATGCTGAATTCTTTGCCCATGGGACGATGATGCACGGAACTGCATTCTGCGGCTACTCGCTTTGCAGCTAGACGCGGTATTTTTGTGCGCTTAAGGATTTTCGGCACTCTTCTGCGCTCGCAGCATGCCTGCCGCTCCTTCGGGCCAATAGGCACCGTCTTCAATCCATTCACGCAGCATGCCGATCTGGTCATCGGTCAGGCTGATCTCGGTGCGCGGCATCATTTTTGGGTGCGTACCACCGCGCTGCACGGCGCTGATCAGCAGGCTGCGGTCAGGATCGCCCGGAAGGATGTAATCCCGCCCGCTGGCACTGCGTTTGAAGGCGGCGGCTTTCGTCGTAAGATTGAGCGCCGGAGGCGGCAGGCTGCCACTGTGGCATTGCAGGCAGTGCTGCTGTAGCACCGGCTTGACCTCGGTAAGGAAATAGTGTGAGCGTTCACTTCTGCCCGCTGGGAGCAGCGAGCAGGCCGTGACGACGAAGATGGCGGGAAGGAAGCGCAGGATCATGCCATGAGCCTATCGACGGCACTGAAAACAAGCTACACCGAGTTTGTGCAATGTTGCGCCGAGGCTTGACTCCGTTGTGCAGCCACGATCACATTGCCTGCATGCCTCGCAAATCCAAATCTGCCGCCAACAGCCACTGCCGCATCGCTTTGACCGGAGGCCCCGGCGGCGGCAAGACGACAGCGGGCGACCTCTTTCGCCGCGAGATGGACGACCAGGTGGTGCTGGTGCCGGAAGCGGCCACGATGATGTTCAGCGGTGGCTTCCCCCGCGTCCATCTGCCGGAGGCGGTCCATGCGGCACAGCGGGCGATTTATCATGTGCAGATCCACCTGGAGGAGGCGGTGAAGGCGCAGCACCCCGAGCAGATCCTGCTGTGTGATCGCGGCACCGTGGATGGCGCAGCCTACTGGCCGGGTGGCAGCGACGGCTTTTTTGAAGACATTGACAGCACGCTGGAGCGCGAGCTGGCACGCTATGATGCGGTCATTTTCTTTGAGAGCGCCGCCGTGGGCCACATGAGCATCGAAGGCGGAAACCCCATCCGCAACGAGTCCATCGAGCAGGCCATCAAGCTCGACCGCAAGCTGCGCGAGCTCTGGTCCCAGCACCCGAAGTTCATGCTGGTGCCGCACAATCCCTCCTTCTTCAAAAAAATCTCCTTCGGCCTGGCCGTGCTGGACGGCATGGTGTCCGAGCTGGGCTGCAAGGAGCGGCGAAAGAAGCGTTGATCCCACCACCTCGCCGCGCGTAAAGACTGGTGCATGAACGTCGAACTCGTCAACACCGGCACCGAACTCCTCCTGGGAGACACCATCAACACGAACGCGGCCTGGATCGGTCAGCGGCTGGCGGCGCTGGGCATTCAGGTCACACGGCAGACGATTGTCCCCGATGGCGTGGTGATCCGCCTGGCCATCGCCGAGGCGGCGCAGCGGGCGGATGTGGTGCTCGTTTCCGGTGGGCTAGGGCCGACCAATGACGACCTCACGCGTGAATCGACCGCCGAGCTGCTGAGTCTCGACATGGAGCTGAACGCCGAGGTGATGCAGCACCTGAGCGACTACTTTGCCAAACGCGGCAAGCCCGTCAGCCTAGCCACGCAGCGCCAGGCCATGGTGCCTCGAGGCGCGGTGGTGATGCCCAATCTCTTTGGCACTGCTCCCGGCCTGTACTTCCCCGCAGAACTCGGTGCCGCGCTGGGCTGGAACTCGCACATCTTTCTCCTGCCAGGGCCACCCCGCGAACTGAAGCCCATGGTGGAAAGCCAAGTGGAGCCACGCCTGCGCGAATGGCTGCCGGATGGCACCTCACGCCGCGTGCTCTACCTCAAAGTCACCGGCGTGGGCGAGTCCGACATTGTAGAAGCGGTGGAGAAACGGCTCGAAGCCATCCCGGCCCTCGACCTCGGCTACTGCATCCGCAATGGCGATGTGGACGTGCGCCTCGCGGGTCCGCTGCCCGCTGTGGACGAAGCCGCAGACGTGGTGCGTGCGGCCTTGGGCGACTGCATTGTCTCGGAGGACCGCCGCATCATTGAAGAAGTCATCGTGCAAATGCTCAGCGATCGCGGCGAATGGCTCTCCACTGCCGAGTCCTGCACCGGCGGCACGATTGCGAATCGCATCACCGATGTCAGCGGAGCCTCGCGTGTCTTTGGTCACGGCTGGGAGACGTATGCGAATGAAGCCAAGCACCAGCACCTCGGCGTGCCGATGGAGCTGATCGAAACCCACGGTGCCGTGAGCGAGGAAGTCGCCCGCGCCATGGCGGAAGGCACGCTGAAAAACAGCGGGGCCGACTATGCCATCTCCGTCACCGGCATCGCCGGACCGACCGGTGGCACACCGGAGAAACCCGTGGGCACCGTGTGGATCGGCCTCGCCGCCAAGAACGCCGAGACCTGGGCGCAGAAGCGCTTTTCACCCGGCTCACGAGATCGATTTAAACTGCTGACCTCGCAGGCCGCGCTGGACATGCTGCGCAGGCGGATGCTGGGGATTGGGGTGAGATGAATTGGGGGGGGCAAGTCATTGCTGGGAACGCCGATGTTTCATCGGCGCAGGAGATCTCGCTGCGGCATCGGGATGGCATGAGACTGACTGAAAGGCAGTCTTGAACTTTAGTTCGCTCAGGGATGCATGGGCGCGTTCCAGAACGAGCTACAGCTCGTGAGTACTTTCTTTGAGCTCCGTGCTCAGCCCTCTTACCTCGCTGCCTTCACCTGATCCCAGACCTTAGTGTACTTCGCGAGGTCGGGGCCGAGGTCTTCGATGACTTCGCATCTGGCCTGCAGCTCGGCGGGGATGGTGACGGCGGGGTTCTTGAGGAACTCGGGGCTGACTTGGGCCATCGCGGGTTTGTTGGGGCAGTAGTAGCCCATCCATTCCATGTTTTCGGCGGCGATGGCGGGATCGAGGACGAAGTTGATGAAGGCGTGGGCGAGAGCGGGTTGTTTGGAGGTCTGGGGGATGACCATGGCATCGCAGCCGAGGGTGACGCCTTCGCGCGGGATGAGGATTTCGATCTTGTGGTTTTCCATCTGCACCTGAAACAGGTCGCCGCTGTAGCCGTGGACGAGGAGGAACTCGGCGGAGTCGATGCCGGATTTGTAGCCTTCGTTGTCAAAGCGGGCGATGTTCTTCTTCCAGCGGATGAGGACGTCGCGTGCGGCGGCGAGCTGTGCTTCGTCGCGGGTGTTGATGCTGTGGCCGAGGGACTTCAGCGCGGCGCCGATGCTCTCGCGCATGTCATCCAGCAGCGTCATGCGTCCGGCGAGGGCGGCGCGGTCAAACATGGCCCAGGTGGCTTCGGCTGGATCGCCTTTTACCTTGTCAGCGCGCACGGCGATGCAGGCGTAGGCCAGGGTGTAGGGCACGCTGTGCGCCATGGCTTGATCCTTCACCTTGGCCAGCACGGCGGGGTCGATGTTCGGCAGGTTGGGGATCTGCTGGTGATCGAGATCCGCGAGCATGCCCTGCCCGTGCATGACCTGGATCATGTAGGAGGTGGGAAATACCAGATCATAGCCGGTGGCTCCGGCCTTGAACTTGGCGAACATGCTTTCGTTTGAGTCGAAGGTGTCGATGACGACCTTGCAGCCGTGCTGCTTCTCAAACTTCTGCACCACCTCCGGGCTGATGTAGTCCGCCCAGGTGTAGAGGTGCAGGGTTTCGGCCTGCACCCCGAGCGTGACACAGACCAGGCTGAAGAGCAGCACGAAGCGCTTCATGGCCATGAAAAACTCAGGCAGCCAGTGGCTGGCGCAGTGGGATGCGCTGCTGGTGGCGGAAGGAGGCTTCGGTGTTGTAGGCGGCGAGCAGCAGGAGGCTGAAGCCGAGATCGCTCACGAGGGAATTGCGCAGGAACCACCAGGAAGGCAGGTGTCCGGGCTCACCCGTTGTGACGGCCTGCAGCCAGCCTGCGAGATCCCGGGAGTAGGCCGAGACGGGATTGCTGAGCCACGAAATCGTGTTGGTGAAGAAATAGAAGACCAGCGAGCAGACGGCCACTCCCAGCAGGCTGCCGAGCAAACCCATCTGCCCACGCTTGCGGCTGGCCAGCAGCGCTGCGATGGCAAAGCAGGGATACACTGACAGCATTTCCCAATGCAGCACGGAGTGCAGGCCGGTGGCTGCGGCGTCGATCCCCACGAGCAGCAGCGGAATCAGCAGAAACGGAACCCGCTTGGAGAAGACCAGCGTGCCGGTGAAGGCCAGCGCCATCCATGGGCTGAAGTTTTCGAGCACCTCAAGGGTGACGTAGCCTTTCAGCTTGGCCCAGCGAAACGCAGCAGCGGCAACGATCAAGGCAAGCGGTAGCAGGAAGGCACGGGAGGCAGGGCGGGAATCAGGGAAGAACATGGGAAAAGTAAGGGGTAAGGGATAAACGCTGAAAGAGGCTACTCCGCCACGCCTTTTTTGCGCAGGAACGGCACCAACTCATCCACGCCGAAGTCGGCGAGCACTTCGCCGTCCCAGTCCATGGTCGGGGCCTTGCTCTGGCCGCTGAGGTCGATCATGGCCTGCATGGCCTCGCGATTGCCGGAAACGGTGATGAGTTCATAGGCGATGCGTTTGGCATCGAGGTACTCCGTGACCTCTTCACACCAAGGGCAGCCGGTTTTGACATAGACGAGAGGTTTGATCATGGCGCATGATGCCGTGAAAGTCCGCCCAGGGCAAGCCATGCGTACGTGATTCTCGGTTGACCACCCCCGTGCCCTGATTACTGTCCGCCCGCTGTTTTCAGAGCCTCATTCAGTGCTCCGAAGCCCGTCCCTTTGAACGTCAACTCCCCATGCGCCATCTACGACCCCAGACTGCGCAGCAGGAACCGTTCCAGCGGATGGAACGCCCGAAAGAAATCTCCAGCGTGCTGCAAGTGTGCGCGGAAATGACTTTAAGGCAGGCAGGGCCAGTGCGGCCCAGCTTTGAAAACCGCAGCAGCCCGTGGTGGTGCTGTGGCAGACCGCATGTGCGGTCCGCCGCGTGCCGCGGACCCGTGGAAGAGGCAAGCCGCCCGTTCCCTCCCGCCGCCCCCTCCAGCACCCCGGCCCTGCATGAACACGCAACCCACCCCTACGAAAACTATACTCATGTCCGACTATCCCAATCGCAATGGCGGAGGCAACTCCTCCGGCAACGGCAATCGCCGCAATCGCAACCGCAACCGCCCACGTGGTCCCCGCCCTGAAGGCCCCCGTCCCACCCGTGAAGGTGGCCGCGAAACTCGCAACACAGCCCCTTCTGGCTTTCAGAAGTTTCTGAGCATCATCAGCTTCGGCCTGCTCGGCAAGTCCAAGCCTAAAAGCCGTCCTCAGGCGGATCGCGGCCCCAGCTCCGGCCCACGCTCCACCAATGACAATCCCCGCCCGCAGCGCGAGCCCCGCGTGCGTCGTGAAGCCCCTCCTTCGGTGAACCCATCGGACATCACCACGGACCGCCTCTACGTCGGCAACCTGTCCTATGACGCGACCGAGAGCGATCTGTTTGAACTCTTCAACGGCGTCGGCGCTGTGAAGAATGCCGAAGTCGTCGTCAACAGCCGCACTCAGCGCTCCAAGGGCTTCGCCTTTGTGACGATGGGCAGCGTGGAAGAAGCCCGCCGTGCCGTGCAGGAACTCAGCGGCAAGGATTTCATGGGCCGTCCTCTGCAGCTCAGCGGCGCGAAGCCGAACACCCGGAGCGACGACTCCGACGCTCATTCCCACGAAGACGCGCAAGCTGCCTAAGCTGCCCTGATCCCTTGATTCATTGCGCCCGCAGGTTCTCCAACGAACCTGCGGGCTTTTTTTTGTCAGACATCGGGTGCAGAAATTCAACATCACGCTGAACAAAAACACCGCTTTTTCCTTCCAAGCATATCAAACCAACCATGCCTGCCCCAACCCACTTCGACCGGGAGCCCGCCCCCGGAGCTGCGACGACTCGCGCCCCCGCTACCCAAGCCTCTCCTGCAGAGATCCACGCCGATGAGCAGTTCTGCAACCGTCTGGAAGACCGGGCACTCCTCAGCGGTCCGAACCGACGGCTGCGGGATCTCCAATTGCTCTTCAGTGTGGCCAAGGATTTCATCATCGGCTTTCGTTCGCTGCATTTCGTCGGCCCGTGTATTACCGTGTTCGGTTCGGCCCGGTTCGCGGAGGATCATCCCTATTACAAGCTGGCGCGGGACATGGGTGCTGCGATTGCGAAGATGGGCTTCACCGTTCTGACAGGAGGCGGCCCAGGCATCATGGAAGCTGCCAATCGTGGCGCAAAAGATGCTGGAGGACGCAGTGTCGGCTGCAACATCCGTCTGCCTTTTGAACAAAGCCACAATCCTTATCTCGACCGCTGGGTGACCATGGAGCATTTCTTCGTGCGCAAGACGCTGCTCATCAAATACAGCTACGGCTTCGCTCAAAGGCTCGACGATCAGCCAGGAAGATCTCGGTTTGATCAAATGGACCGATTCAGTCGATGAGGCCGTGGCCCATCTGCAGGAGAAGGCGGTGACACAATTTGGCCTGCGCCGTTACCGCGTGCCGCAGAGCAGCTCCTTACTCGGAGAAAAGGCGCTTGAAGGAGCGCATTGAAACACCACACTCCCATCCCCCCACGCATGTCAGACCAGACTTTCACACTCTCCAACGGCCTCAAGCTGGGCTATTGCGAGTACGGTGATCCACGGGGGGAGGTGGCGTTTTACTTTCACGGCTGGCCGTCCTCGCGGGTGCAGGGTTCCCTGTTTGATGAACATGCCAAAAAGCATGGCATGCGCCTCATCTGCCCTGACCGCCCCGGCATCGGTCTATCTGATTTTCAACCCGGCCGCTCCCTGCTCGACTGGCCTGACACGCTGACGCAACTCGCCGCCCACGTCGGCGCGGACAACTACCACGTCCTCGGCTGGTCAGGGGGCGGACCGTATGTCCTCGTCACCGCGCTGAAGCTGCCCCGGCGTCTGCTCTCCGCCACCATCATCTGCGGCGCTCCCCCGCTCAAGTTTTTGGGAGATCGGCAGATGTTCTGGCTCTACCGCTTCATGATCCAGCTACGGCATTTTTTTCCGACAATTCTAGGGCTGGTCCTGCGCCTGGGTGGCCTGGCTGCGAAGGGAAATCCACACAAGGCCCCTTTGCGCTGGCTCATGAAACTGCTGGGCGTGGAAGACCGCCGTGTCCTGCTGCTGCCCGGCATCTATGACGTGGTGCGGGATGCCACACTCGGCGCGCTGGATCGCGGACCGCGCAGTGTCATCGCCGATGCCGACATCTATCTCAGTGAATGGGGCTTTGAAGTGAGCCAGATCAATTTCCCCATTCGCTTCTGGCACGGCAAGCAGGACCGCAACATCGCCTGGACCTACACCAAGCAAATCGCCCAGCTCATCCCGCAGGCCGAGACCCACTGGTCTGAAGTGGACGGCCACTACTCACTGCCCATCACGCATGCGGAGCAGATCATCACCGCAGCGCTGCAGAAGCAAGTGCCGGTGTTGGCGAGACTCGCCAAATAGGACGGCATCAGAATGTGGGGCACTTCAACAATCAATGATCGATTATTCGACAATCCTCAATCCCACGGGCTCCAGGGCGTCCTGGCTACGCGTGATTGAGGATTGATGAACAAGGATTGTTGATTTTTGAAGGTTAAATCCTGCCCGAACCTCGAGCGGTTTCGGCGTGATGCACACTCCATCACTGCCTCGGCAGCAAGATCGGAATCCCGTCATCGATCACGAACACGCGGGAGCCATCGTCCGTCGCCAGCGCAGACGCCACCTTGTTTGCAGCACACTCTTCCGCCGTCGCACGCCGCAGCGGCTGGTGCGTGTCAGGGCAGCGCATCAGCGGCAGAAAGTCATCAAGCCATTCGGTTTCGTTGTGCATCAGTATTCAGCCATGGAGGGATCAATTTCACGCGCCCAGGCGATGATGCCGCCGGAGATGTTCCAGACGTTCTCAAAGCCTTCATCGCGCAGCAGGCTGACGGCACGTGCGCTGCGACCGCCGCTTTTGCAATGCACCAGGATGCGCTTGTCACGGGGGAGTTCGGCGGTGCGGTGTCCGAGTTCTCCCAGGGGAATGAGCACCGCGCCTTCAATGCGTGAGATGCTTTGCTCATGGGGCTCGCGCACATCGAGCAGGAAATGGTTGTCTCCGGCTTCGCGGAGTTCTTTGAGTTCGTGGACGGTCATGGTGGGAACGGTTGGAGTGGGGCTGGCGGTGATGCCGCAGAAGCCCTGGTAATCGATGGGTTCGGTGATGGTGGGATTGTCGCCGCACACGGGGCAGGTCGGATCTCGGCGCAGGGTCAGCGTGCGGAAGCGCATGCTCAGCGTGTCCACATGCATCAGCTTGCCCAGCAGCGGCTGACCGATGCCGGTGATGAGTTTGATCGCCTCCAGTGCCTGCATGGTGCCAATGAGGCCCGGCAGCACGCCCAGCACTCCGCCTTCCGCGCAGGAAGGCACCACACCCGGTGGTGGTGGCTGCGGACACATGCAGCGGTAGCAGGGCGCGCCCAGATGCGGGGCAAACACACCCACCTGACCATCGAAGCGCAGGATGCTGCCATACACATTCGGTTTGCGCAGCCACACGGCGATGTCGTTGCTCAGGTAGCGCGTGGGGAAATTATCCGTGCCGTCGATGATGACGTCAAAATCCGCCGCGATGCGCATGGCATTCGCCGCCGTGAAAAGCTCCGGATAAACCTGGATGTCCACATGCGGATTGATGTCTGCCAGCCGGTCACATGCGGCATCGAGCTTCTTGCGGCCGAGGTCCTTCTGGCCAAAGAGAATTTGGCGCTGCAGGTTGGTGATCTCCACCACATCTGGGTCCACTAGGCCAAGCCCGCCAATGCCTGCCGCAGCCAGATACATGCTGATTGGCGATCCCAGCCCCCCTGCCCCGATGCACAGCACCCGCGCCGCCTTCAGCTTGCGCTGGCCCTCGATTCCAAATTCAGGAATCGCCAGGTGCCGCGCGTAGCGGCTCAGTTCGTCAGGGTTGAAGTCGGACATGAGCCTCCCACCATGGCATGCAGAATCGCCAGTGCAACGATCCTGCTGTTGCGGTGGCGCATCTCGGGCTTAGATTCCCATCATGCCTGATTGGACACCCCCAACCGAAGTCAATCTGGTCGATCTGGGCTTCATGGACTCGCGTTCGAAGCTCATCGACCTCGCCGCCTTTCTCGACCGCGTCCAGCGTGTCGGCCAGGAAGGCGACTTCCGCGTCCAGGCCCTGAAAAACGCCATCGCCCTCCTCTCCCAAGACCAGCCTCAGCGCGCGCGTGACGTGCTGCTGAGTTTCAGCGACCCCAGCACCACGCCCGTGGAGAAAGCGGCAATGCAGGGCGCGATTGGAGCGTATAAGAACTGAGGTTTGCCGCAGTAGGCAGTCGTTTGCGATTGCTGCTCAACCACGGCCAGCCATCGCCAACCACCTCCAACTTTCCCCAATGCAATACATCGAGCCCCACGGCCACATGGTCAGCCGCACCACGGATGACTATGAGCGCATGGCCATCGCTGGCTGCCAGGCGATCTGCGAGCCCGCGTTCTGGGCCGGCTACGACCGCGCCAGCGCCGAAGGCTTCTACGACTACTTCCGCCAGATCACCGAGTATGAGCCGAAGCGTGCCGCGAAGTTTGGCATCCAGCATTACTCCTGGCTGTGCATCAATCCGAAGGAAGCCGAGGATTTGGAACTGGCGGACGACGTCATCGCGCTGATCCCGCAGTTCATCGACAAACCCGGCGTGCTCGGCATAGGCGAGATCGGACTCAACAAAAACAGCCGCAACGAGCTCAAAATCTTCGAGCAACACCTGCAGGTGGCGCAGGATTATGACGCCCTCGTGCTCATCCACACGCCCCACCTTGAAGACAAGCTCAAAGGCACACGCCTCATCGTCGATGCCCTGAAAAACTTCCCCAAGATCAAGCCCGAGAGCGTCATCATCGACCACGTCGAAGAGCACACCATCGACCACGTTCTCGATCACGGCTTCTGGGCTGGCATCACGCTTTACCCCGAAAGCAAATGCACCCCGAACCGCGCCATCGACATGCTCGAGCAGCGCCACGCCGAGCACATCTGGATGAACAGTGCCTGCGACTGGGGCATCTCCGATCCCCTCGCCGTGCCAAAGACCATGCAGGCCATGCGCCAGCGCGGCTGGACCCCCGAAATGATCCAGCGCGTCGCATGGGACAATCCCCGCGCCTTCATGGGCCAGAGCGATAAGTTTAAGCTGTGACCCGCCAGTTAGCGGGCCGCCACACGTAGATGTTTTCGCCGATCCATTTCTCAAACGGCATCGTCTCTATCGAGGTGAAAAAGGCGCGGCTGCAGCCGGGCTTGTAGCGATCATGCAGCTCGATGACGATGGCGTCGATGTTTTCGATCCACGCGGAGCTGGATTCAAAGACCTCCTTTTCCGCGCCCTCCACATCCATCTTGAGCAGATCCACCCTACCTTGGGGGAAATGCCTGAGCAGTGCAGGCATGGAAAGGGCAGCCACCTGACACAGGCTGTGACTGCCAGAGGCCTGCGACGGCTCCTCCACCTGTATGCCCCAAGATCCGTTGCCCGGATCGGTGAGGGTGATTTCCCCGTCGTGACTCCAGACGGCGGCCTGGATGAGCACCACGCCCGGCACTGGTCCAAGGTGGCGCTGCAGCATGGCGAAATTGTCCGGGTCAGGTTCGACGGCGACTATCTGCGCCTCTGGAAACTGGATGCGAAAAAAGAGGGATGCTAGACCGGTATTGGCCCCGAGATCCAGGATGGAGCTGGGGCACGCATCGAAGGGCAGGCGGTACTCGTGGTCGATGAAGATCTTTTTGAAGACTTCGATGTCAGACCCGCCCGCACGGAGCATCACCGGGGCCTGCAATCCTGGCACCTGGACCGGGATTTCAAACGGCTGCCGTAGCCCCCTGATACGCAGCCACGCCAAGCATCCACGCATGAAGCCCAGCACCTGAATATAGAGCAAAAACTCCCGAATTCGAGTCTTTAGCCATGACAGCCAGGTGGGCTGATTCTGTGGATTGACCGGAATAGGCACCATACGTACACGGACAGAAGAGAAGTTTTTCAGAGAGCTGGAGTGGTCCGCCAAACGGAAAGGAGCTTCCCATTTGACCCTGTATCTCAAAGACGTTTTTCATCATCCGCCTTCCGGCCAATGAACAGCGACAGACCTGCAGCCATGCATGCAGCACGCCAGCCTGACATGCCACTGATATTTGGATGCTGAAAAGACGCATTCCCAGACGCTGTCGCGCACGCGTGGCGCATAACCGTTGAACATCCGCACGCCAGCGTCCAAGATCAGCGCATTGACTGATGACCGCCCCGAATCTCGACACCATCGCCCTCATCGCCGGAAACGGCATTTATCCGGAAACCTGCGTCGCTGCGGC
>NCCR01000142.1 GCA_002279765.1 Verrucomicrobia bacterium 12-59-8
CGTCACACCTATCAAGCAGGTGTCCTACCGTTCCTCGGGCTTGTAGACGGTCATGCCGCCTTTATTGTTGGGTTCGATCCAAACCGTCCCAGAAATCGTCCCATCCAAGACCAGCGGCAAACTGACATTTTTGCCTTTACGGCTTTTGGCTTGTGCCGCTTGTGCCGCCATGATGCAATCCATCAGCAGCGGCTTGAGGCATTGGTCATAGGTCCGACCGTTGTTGCCCTTGCTGCAATCGGCGTGAATTCCGACTGATACTAGCAACCACGGCCATTGATCCGGGTAGGGATGCAACAGAACACCATCAGCAATGGCGTCATCTTCGCTGTACGTTGAAATGACTTCGGGCATAGTGTCCTCCGGGTTTGCTTGTTGATTGAATCAGACTTATCTGAGTCGATCAACAAGCAGGTGTCCGACACAACGCTGGCCGGACGCTACTCTAATTCCGTAGTGCTCGGAACTAGGAAGCTAATCCGGCCAGCGTCTTTTCGGTGCCGAGTCTATACATGACTGATGGTCGTTTAGAGCCTATGAAATTACGAGATCTTCATAAACACCTCCCCCACAGCACATGTGGCTAAAGTGGTCCGGTTCGTCGTTGTTCACATCACACAAGCAGGTGTCTAAGAAACTGGGTTGTTGGGAAGGGTCTAGCATCTATCCCGTGTCGATTGCATTCGGAAACCCTATGGGTCTAAGCTAGTTTCGACCAGTCTCCTAGCGTCTATCCCAACAACCCCATTCGGAAACCCTATGGGTCTAAGCTAGTTTCGACCAGTCTCCTAGCGTCTATCCCAACAACCCAGTTCTGTCTCACACCCTACAAGCAGGTGTCTACCAAGTCTGTTCGGCGGTGAATGTCATCTGACATTCCGGTTCGTCATACGACGGCGGCTTTTCAGTCACCGTCAAACTTTGGTAAAGCCGCACCTTATCACAGGCACAACCCGCCACCACCAGACACAAAGCCATCGCAATCATTGCATTTCTCATCAATCATTCCTTTGATTGGGGTTAGTTGCCTCACACCCTACAAGCAGGTGTCTAAAGCCTTGACAGGTCAAATCCGGAGCGAATGAAATCCTTGAAGATCTCATACTCTTCGTCCGTGATTTCCTCAGACAATTCATCGAGTTTGGCCAAAGCCGTCACGACTCGATGAGAGGGATTGGTTGATGCCGATTCGGGCATCAGGTGCCTTTGAGCAAACGCTCTCAGTTGTTCCTCGTTCATGATTCCTCCGGGCCGATGTTTTCATCACGCCTATCAAGCAGGTGTCTTGGAGAGGTCGTCGAACAACCCGACGTTCAAATCGCCGACATGGTTGCGGTTGGCCCGGCACTGGAAGCCGTAGTGATACTGGTCAGCCGGTTCGCCGCAGATGCCGCAACTGCGAGCATTCATGACAATCGGCGTTGGTTCGAGATGCAAATCGAAATACAACTTTTGGAACGCCGTATGGCGGCGGGAGATTGCTTCGTTAGCCCTCATGATTCTCAAGGCTTCAATCAACGCCACTCTGGGGCTTCCCACCGTGATGATCTTCATGGCATCCAAGGCGTCTTGGATGCGTTCGTCGAGACTCTTGTCGAGGAAATCAACCACGACGGCACGGACCATCCGATCTCCGCCAGCCCCATCGCCGAGATTGAGCATGTTCCCGACATAATAGGCACGGATTTCAGCATCCGTGCCGTTGATGCTCGTGGTGACGATGTCGCCGCTGGAGCAGTAGACCTTGATGGTTCGCATGATTCACTCCAGAGGGTTTAACGATCTGTCCCGAATACCGCCTTGCTCGTCTCGATGCGGTACTTGTAGTAATTCTCGCTATGCTTCGCTGCACACGAAGACATGAAGAACACACAAGCCGTTAGGCAAAAACACAATGTACAGAAATGGATTGGTCTGTCGGCAAACCAATCACAAACTTCTTTCAGTTTCATTTTGTCTCACCCATCAAGCAGGTGTCTAGGACAGAAAAAAGCAGACAGGACTTCTGGCTCTCCAAGAGTTAGCACAGCGTGAGCGGCTTCTCGTTGGCTACCTGCATCGTCCTGTCTGCCACACCCTTCAAGCAGGTGTCTTCGGCTCATACTTGTAGCCGGTGGCAATCGTGTGGGAAAACCGCCGCCGCCGAACCATCTTCTGAGGCGGCACACGCATCGCATCCGCAGTCAGAACCTCACCCCTCTTGTACGCCCCACGATCAGCAGTCAACTTGAACTCGATCACGTCGTAGGGGCCGCAACGGAAACCATATCCGGCCTGTTTCACCCGCAACACCTTGCAGGGAACCAACCCCGCAAAGGTGTCATAGTAGGCCGCAGTCCCTGCATGGAACACGTTCTGATCCGCCACCGCTGTCATTGCTGCCGGATTTGGTGGCGGCAACATCATGTTATGCACAGGGTCAAAAACCAATCCCATGATTCTCTCCGGTTCAAGTTGCTTGTAAGAGTAACGCCGGGGAACAGTTTAGTCGCTGAGCCGTCGTTATCACGGTGCGACATTGGGAAATAACCCCTTCCACTGTTCCCCGGCATGTTTCAAGCAGGTGTCTTTGGGAAGTTGGTCCGATGGCCGTGCGAATCCACAATCTCCCAATCTTTCAACTCAGGAAAGAGTTTGCTGAAAGACCTTGCCACAGCAAAGGCCGCTCCCATCGACAGCAACTCGATGGGCATGTCATCGTCACCCTTCAACACAACGGCGGCGACTTTGCTCGAATGGAAGATTCTGTACGTTGTCACGGACTTTTTCCCGGTCAAGACTTCTTGAATGTAGCTTGCCATGTGGCTATTCGTGCGACTCATCGTGTCCTCTTGTGGTTCAGTTGTCACACCCATCAAGCAGGTGTCTTACTCGCCGTCTCGGACAATGCACTCCAAGCCATCATTCAGTTGCGATGTGATGCCGGTTGCTGAATTTCGGCAGGTCACGAATCCGGGATAGGCTTGGCCATTGACGACTTGCCAAGCCGAGTTCTCAGGATCGGTTTCGCCGATCAACTTGCCATCGACAACCCGGTAGAAGTAATCCCACAGCCGACAAGCCTTGATGATCGTGATCGGTCGTGGTTCCAACTTCAGGAACATGATGTGATCGTACCGTTCATAAAGATTGAGCCGGGCCGACTCCTCATCATCGCCATAGGCGATGGTGGTGATCGGGAGCATGATCCCAATCGAATTCACAGGCCGACCGTTGAACTTCGCACACCAGATCATGATCCCCTCCGGTTCAAGGTTGTAGTCGTCTCACACCCTTCAAGCAGGTGTCTGGTTCTTAACAACCACAACCTCTTGACGCTTGATTGCTTCGGCAACGTGGAACTTGGCATGAATCGCATCCGCCAGACTCAAAGCCACTTTCGCCAACGATTCCCGGCCAGTGTTAGCACGACACAAGCCAAGGTAGTGTTGATCTTCAAGATCGCCACGGAGGGCGGCCAGATGGGCCGATCTGATGTGTTCGTTGATGTCGTGCAACTCACGCTGCAATCTGTCGTGCAACTCGAATACCGCTGCATCCAACACTTTGTCGATCACATTCAAATCGAGCGTGACCACAGCACCGTTCATGTTCATCATCACAAGTTCTCCTGTTTGAGTTGTCTCACAACCAACAAGCAGGTGTCCTGAGTAACTCGAAGAGTTACTCAGGACACGAACTTAGGACTACTCCAGTTCCAGTTCGATCTTGTACTCTTCGATGCAGTCCCGCTCGAATCCTTCACGTTCCAGCATCATGGTTTCCAACTCGGAAACCGACTGGCCGACACAAGCATTACGCATGGTGCTGCGGATGCTGCGTTCAGCCTCCGTGAACAGATTGCGGCGGACCAGCCAGATCGTCCCAGCCGCAACGCTGGACACGACGTAATCATCCAGACGGTACAAGTCGGACCGGTTCGGAGATTCGGCGGCGACGGCTCTGGCATGGGCGTGCCGCACGACGATCACATTGTTCTTGTCTGCCCATCCTCGCAAAGTCTTCATGTCGTTCTCCGGTTCAGGGTCGGTTGTCATCACACCTATCAAGTAGGTGTCTTGACTTCGTCACGAATCCTTGAGTTCATCCCGAACATCGTTCAATTCGGAATCAATCACACTGGAAAGCGAATCTTGCTGTGGATTCCATTCCACAAAGTACCTCAGATCATCCGGACCCTTCTGAATGTGACAGCTTGTCAGATCCACGAAGTGCGAATCATTCCCGGCCTGAGCGTAGTCGTGCGGTTCGTAATCCCCATCGTCGTCCGAATCGGGATTCGGAATCCACTTCGGGCAATCCTCTTCCGCCACGTCGATCAGATGCGAAAACCGATCATTGTCAGCGAATTCGTCGATGGCATCTTGCTCGCTATTCGCTTCGATGGCGAAGAACGGATTGAGAGCGTTGGCGATTCCGATTTGGAACAGCCACACTTTCCCGAAATATGAACCGGGATTGATGACCACGCCCTCGACATCATGGTCCCCCAACTTGCACCGGAATCGGACTTCGGTGATCTTTTCGGAATCTTTCATGTCGTTCTCCGGTTCAGGGTCGGTTGGTCATCACACCTATCAAGTAGGTGTCTGACTCAACAATACTGTTCGCACAACTTGTCGGACAACTTCTCGACTTCCGGCATGAGGTGTTCCAGATTCGTCGTATAGTCGCAGATGACATCATAGCCATCATTGCCATAGACAAGTAAAACCCAGCCGACACGCTTCCCGTTCTTCGACAGGTAGAGCCGTTCCTCATCGGTGGCGAACATCTTCCCGATGATATACTTCAAGTTCGTGCTGTTCTCGAACTCGAAATCTTCCCCGCCGTTGTCCAGAGAGACTGCGTATCCAGCCGCTAAGGCTGTTCGCAGAAACAGCCGGGCAATTTGCTTTTCAATCCGCTGACGTGTCTTGACGTTCATGATTCCCTCCGGGTTACTTGGTTGGCTGTCACACCAGTCAAGCAGGTGTCTCTTCCAGTTGCGACTCCGAGAACAACACTTCCACAGCCGTCGTGATGTACTTGTCGTGCGGAGCATTGAACCCAGAACCAGCCGCATTGACCAGTTCCAACCGCATTTCACCCAACTTAATATCGGACACCTTGGCAACCACATTGGCAAATCGCCCTTCCGGCTCGCCCAATTCGGCGAGTACCTTGCGATACGTTTCCTTCTCAGTCCCCAATGGGAAGGGATTGATTCGCACGCAAATGTGAACGGCCAGAATCTGAATCTTGTCCAGCCGGTTCACATTCTTGGCGTTCCCTTCGGCGGCAATCTGAAAGAGACTCCCCCGGCCACGCTTGCCAACCCACTTCACAGTAAGCGTCTGATCTTCATTGATTGTGATTTGAGTTGACATGCGTTTCTCCGGGTCAGTGTTGTAGTCGTCTCACACCCTACAAGCAGGTGTCTTAGCGATCATACTCCCCGAAGTCACTCAGCAAACCGAAGGCGTTTTGTGCGGCATTCTTCAGGACCGTGTAGTTCGCACGGAGTCGGAGAACCTCTTCCACGGTGTAATCCGAACGGAACTCCGACAGCTTGTCGGCGACACTGGTCAAAACGCCGTTGGACATGCTGCCCACATACACCCCGACCTCATGGTAGACACAACCATTTGGCGGAGTCAATTCGCAGGTCTTCACGTTCCACGTCAGAGAGTAGGCCGAACTGCTGCGGTAGATTTGCAGTTGCTGAGTGTTGGGAAACTCAGGCAGCAAGACTCTGATCTTCTGCAAAAATCCCCCAGATACCTTTTCCAACTTCTGCCCCACAAGCGGGGTGAAGATGGCGACCAACTGAGGAAACAACTCCTTCGCTGCGGCATGACAACGATTCACAGCCGCCACTTTGGCTATCAAGCGATCACTCATGTTTTTTCTCCGGTTCAGTTGGTTGGTCATCACACCCTACAAGCAGGTGTCTCAACTCCTGCTAAGCAGTGACCGGACCTCCTCGGTGAGAATCGACTTCGGCACACCGATCAGACTGTTCAACGTGTCTTGATCGAGACACACATATTTCCCGGCACGAGTCTCCGCCGCACTCCATTCACGCTTCACATCGTCGCTGGTCGCTTTGTCTTCCGGAGGAAAATCGCCAATGTGCTTCGGAATGACCCCTTCCGGATAACTGTCATAGACAGCCTTTTCAACCGAAACCCATGTTCCTTCCCCACGAAACTGCCCCGGAGCAGGCATCCTCAGCCAATGCTTCAGAACATTTCCTCCCAGAGCAGCAGCACGGGCCGCTTCCCACGCCGCCAGTTCTTCAGCGTAGGGACGCAACTTCCGATCCCACTGAATCCCCTTCTCGCTCCCCCAACTCCAAAGCACCGGCACGGAGTCGCCCAATAAGCCTTGAGCCAAACACTTCTGGACGTGTGCCGTGCATTCCTCTTGTGTCGGCGGATTGCGGGGAAAGGCCAGTGAGTTACACCAAGCCCGTGGATCATCCAAGTTCAGCACAACACCCCGAACTGGGGGCTGCCAGCAATCAGGATGATTGGCGTGAAACGGCCAACGATACTCACAGCCAACTTCAGTTCCGGGAACCGGAAAATTCGGATTCTGACTCGCAATCATGGTTTGCATCCTTTCGGGTAGCAGGGACGGGTTGAACATTCATCAAGCAGGTGTCTACGCCTTGGTGGCGTACTTGTCCCGTGCGGCTTCAATCGCCGCTTCGACTTCGGCGTCGGACTTGCCAGCTTTCGCCGCAGATTCTCCCGCAGTAGACAAATGATGCATCCGACGTGCCATGTTCATTCTCCATTGAGGTTTCTGATGATAAACATCAAGCAGGTGTCTTCAATGAACCCGGTGGGACTCGAACCCACGACCTACGGATTAAAAGTCCGTTGCTCTACCGACTGAGCTACGAGTTCAACCACTACCAACCAAACCATCCCAGAATCATCCGCCACAACGAAATCGACTCCCGATTCACCGGAGGATAAATCCGCAGTGGCTTGGCCTGTTTGTCAATCTTTTTCCTCGGCACAATCATCCCATCAATGATCTGCCCCTTCGTCACGACGAAGTATTGTTTGTCTTTCAAGAGATTGTCTCCACACCTGTCAAGCAGGTGTCTTAGAGGGCGTCGAAGAAACCCTTCTCGAAGGCCGATTGCCGGAACGGCACGAACAATTCATACCCGTTCGGGGAAGGTACATCGAAAGTCCCCTGAACACCAGCCCGCTTCACCACGATGTAATTTCGGGAAGCACTATGCTTGAAGTACCCCCCGATTTGATCGGCGTGCATGAACATGAACTCGTCCGGAGAACACACACGGGCCGGACCGTTCTCGCAGGGCAGCTTCCGATCAGCCAGCAGCGGAACCAGCCGCTCGAACCACAAATTCGCTTGCATCTGCTCCTGAAGTTGCGTTGCCGTCATCGCCATGATTTGACTCCAAAAGTTGTATTGGGGGTGACACTCCACAAGCAGGTGTCTTGCCCAACCGGGTGACTGGCGTTGGAGAGTTGTTCCCCAACGCCAGTCAAGCAGGTGTCTCAGGCGGAAATTATCACCAATCGCCGCATAACCAACATCAGGTTGGCTTTCACGCTGTTGTCGCCACGTCGAGCACCCATCGCTTTTTCTTGGGCACTTCTGAACAGCGTTTCAGCCGAGCGTTTCTTGAACGCTCGAACCATCTTGGAGATTGTCACTTCATCTTTCAGGATGACTTCCCCCAAAGCCAACAGAAACTGACCTTGAAGTGCATATTGATCGACTTCATGACCAACCTTGAAACACGTCTTGACGACTTCGAGAACGTCATCGAGAACGCCATCATCGTACAGATTTTCCAGAACAGCCACGGACTTGATGATTTGTGGACCATCGCCACCGCTTCCTTTGTTCAGATTGACCCTGAAGCCATGCTTCACGACAATCCCATTTACGGCGAGTTGCTTGTCACGACCAGCACGCAACAAAGCTCGAAACTTCGTGTTTGAGTTGACCACAGATTGAGTGTTGGAATCACCAAAGATTCCAGCTTCAAGTTTGGCATTCGAGTCAGGAACGATCCGACACCAAACCAGTTTCAGTCCCATCTTGATGTGGGCACCAGTTTCTTGCTGCCCATCAACGATACGCATTTCTCCATCTGGACGCAGGCCGACAACGACTGCCTTGCAGGCGAATGGATTCCACTGGGCAGCCATCTTCGCCACCTGTTGAGGTCGCAACCCACGTTGGTACTCAGCTTTGTCCACAACCGGATTGCCATCCTGATCCTTCAGTTGTTCAATCGGCACATATCCGTGCAACTGCCCCGCAGCATCAACCATATAGCATCCAGCTTCAGCACGGATGACCTGATTGACGTTCAGTCCAACATACTTCGTTCGCAGCTTCGCCATGTTTGATCTCTTGGGTTGGGGTTGTGTTGTCCTCACACCATACAAGCAGGTGTCTTAGGCGACTTTCTTCAAAATCGCCACAGCCTCATTCAATGATCCGGTTTTACGGATCAACCTACGTGCCAACTGAAGAATGTCTTGGGCTTTCGCAACGGCTGTCGGAAGCCGTGACTTCTTCAGTTGTATTCTGACATCGGCAATTGTCCTATCCGCAGGAAGTTTGTAACCTTCCCGAAGCATATGATTCTTGATCGACGCCAATGGAAGATCGATCCCGTGTTCTGTCAAAATCTGCCTGATCGCAGCCGAACGATTCAACGGCTGAATGATCTCAGAGTTCGGCTTGCCGTCGTGAAACCGTCGAATTTGAGGGTTGCGATAGTCCAGCTTGTCATGCCCGTGCATTGTTCGCCGTCGTCCCATCTGTCTCTCCATTTTGTAAGGTTGTGTCACTCGCACCGCCATCTGTAACTGAGTAACTCGAAGAGTTACTCAGTTACAGATCAAGCAGGTGTCCTACGCAGCCTTGCGAGACTGCACGGCGAACTTCGCCAGACCCCTTTCACGCAATTCCTTCCGCAACTTCCGGGCCTCGCCCTTCGGCATCGAGCCGAACAAGGCCGCAGCCTTATCGCCGTTGTTCACGACCTTGCCCTTGGAACTCGTCTTGAAACCAGTCGCAGTCAGGATCACGCTCATTGTCATTCTCTCCGAAACAGGGTTTTGAAACTCACTCTGACTTACACCCTACAAGTAGGTGTCTATCTCTTTTGTTTGCGACCCACTTCCATGCCAGCCGCAAACCCTATCCACATTCCCATGAATTTTTGCCAGTCCCACATCGCATCGTCACCTTGACGAATCAATCGCAGAATATCATCTGGATTAACCCGCTTCTCTTCGCCGGTGTCCAGATTGGTCAGTCGAAAACCATCCCCACATCGCAGACAATATCTGCCGTAAGGATGGAAATTCAACTCAAACTCAATGTGTCCACACATTCCGGCATATTCAGCGTCAAGAACTCTGATGTTGCCCGTCATTATCACTCCCCCTTGGTTCTCACACACCCTACAAGCAGGTGTCTAGTTGCAGGTCACTCGAATCTTGGAAATCTCCGCCAGTCGCTCACAAACTCCAGCAATAAACATCTGTCCACCAATAAATCCGAATTGAGGTGGCAACATGATGAACAACTTGCCCATCAGCAATGGTCCAAGTGGGTGTCTGGCGTGATTGTGTGCTATGTGTTCGGCTAGTTCTCGTCCCACACAGTGGGGACAAGCATCCTCAGTGACCACAGTTAGCAATCTGTTCATTTTGCTTCTTTCCTTTCAATGGTCCGCCGTCGCCCCTCTTGGCGATACGCAATGTAATCGCCATAGAAGCCGGGGAAGCAAGCGTTCAGGGTAGGCAGGTCAATTCCATACTGACAACCGCCAGCAAACGCTCGTTGAATTCGGTACAGCAACTGGTTCCATTGGCGTACCAATTGCGTGTCAGTAAGTTGCCGCAGGTAATTCGCTCGGTTGTTCATTTCTGATCCTCATGGTTCAGGTTGGGTTGCCACACCTAACAAGCAGGTGTCTGGATTTGCTGCCGGTTCAGGCTTTACTGAGTAACTCGAAGAGTTACTCAGTAAAGCCTGAGTTCTTACAGAGAAATCGACCTATTTTCCCCCAGTTACTTCGAGCCATTCTTACAGATTCCAGTGCTGTAAGAATGGCTCGACTCTAAGCAACTGGAATTGCCTGAAAGTCGATCTGTGGAATGTTGAAGTGGAGAAGGTGTAACGTCTAAGTCATCTCCCCCACTAATCCCCACAATTCCCCCTGCATCCCCATTCACTCTATCAAATTATACTGGACATTCAGTTATGAATATCAAGCAGGTGTCCTGATAGTGTGATTGGTCACTTTGGATGGTCACAGGACGACATGGGATGCGATTTGCGGCACTTTATTAGCCGGAGCGTGATTCTCTTCATCTTCGGCGTCCCTTGCATCCAGAGAGGCTAGGAGCGGCGGTTGTTTCGCAGCCCAAGCGGCGATTTCTTCGGGGTTGTGTTTTTTTGACACGTCGGAGCCATCGCTCGAATTCTTGATCGTTCATAACCGATCCCTTATTAGCGGTGTTGTGATTATTACCAGATGTCTAACAAGTAGGTGTCTGGGGGAGCCAGTCGGGTTTGAATTTCTTGGGAATCATTTTTCGGATACGATCCCAAGAGAGTCGGTAGCCGTTTCCGTTTAATTCGGTGATTGTGGAACGCCGGAGCATGCTTCCGAATTCATCCGGCAGAATTCCTGTTCCAGCGGTGTAAAGACAGGGCACGCCTTCAAATGAGATTAGTACCATTGTCCGGACATCTTGCAACGGAACGCCTTTTGGGAGCAGACATTCCGTCAACAGGCGGTTTCCGTATTCGACCAGATACGGGACGACTTCCACAGTTTCCATGATTTTTTCCCTTAGTGTTATTGGTTACACCTAACAAGTAGGTGTCTAACCGGCGAGCTTGGCGGCGAGTCGTGTTTGGAAGTCGATATTGTCGAGAAGTCTGGCGAGTTGCCGGAGTTGGTCGGGGGTTGCGTCGAAGGGGATTTTCCCTGTTGGTGTTTTGAGTTCGACTTTTCCGGTCAGGTCCACTTCGGCTTGACAGTTGCCGAGTTGTATGGTGTCTACGATTTGTGCGGGGATGGAGTCGTTGTAGCCATCAGTCCATCTTTTATTGCTGTTCATTTAACTGGCTTTCGTTTTGAGGGTGACGACAACAGTTGGGAGGGGTTTGGATTCTTTTCGGTTGACCATTCGTGGGGTTGGTTCGTCCCTCATTGGTACGGGGAGGG
>NCCR01000143.1 GCA_002279765.1 Verrucomicrobia bacterium 12-59-8
CCATCGCGACCCGATACGATCAACTGGCCAGCAGCTTCCTCGGCATGGTCCATCTCGCCACAGCCAGATACTGGCTTAAATTTGTCCACGCCGCCTAGGCTTTCCCAACGGGCAGCAAGCCGCTGATACATGCAGGGGTTGAAGGATGATTTCAGGTGGAGATGATCCTGTAGCCTTCCGGAGGACAAGCAACAATTTTGACGTCGCGATGCAACTTTTTCCGCAACGAAGAGACGAGTACTTGCAGCCGACCTATGGAAAAACTTCCGACGCGAAGCTCCATTATTGAACATAGATCCGAAAATCCGACATATTGGCCTTTACTCTCAAGCATAGCCAAAAGAATTACTCGTTCCCTTAAATTGAGTTTTTGCAGTTTTGCGATCGCATTTAATGCACGATCTTCACGCTCTTTACAAGACCCTAATTGAATTCTCGATTCATAACGCGTCCACATTCCGCGCATGCGGGCCACAGCCTCCGCAGGATCGGTGGTGGCAACATCATAAACATCGTCAAAACCCGCAGCAATGGCGTGCGCGCGCCATAGGGGTAGCGAATCACACATGAGCGCAATTTTCAATTTATGACCGAGAATAGCGGCGTTTTGCTGCACGAGTTCAGATAAAGCTGCAACATTATTGCCGCCTACCACCAGTACATCATAGGGTGAGACTGCCAATGAAAGGCACCTGAGATCATCGCGTGCAAATTCGTACCGATCAATTTTCTGGGCAATGTCGGACATGTATGCGTCGTCGGACATGTATGCGTCGCGCGAAGCCACATGCTGATCCTGCATGGAGACATATCGGATAGTCAGTTCTGCAGCGCCAATTCGCTGAAAGTGCGGGCTGGGGGCGCCATGCGGGATCGCATCTGACTGAAATGCACCGTCATTTTCCTGGCAAACGCGCTCATCCTCGCTGTTCATCTCACAGAACTTCGCCCTCACCTCAGCCACAACCCCGTAAAGACTGGATGGTTACATCCTGCGTAACATTCGCATGGGACCAGTACGATACCCACTTCCGTTCCAAGCGGCGCCTAGAATATGCCACCCGTACGCCTGACGCAATGAGAAGATTACTGCCGGCCAAAAACTCGCAACAAAATGATAGATTAAGCTGCCAAAAGCGGAGAGTTCATCCGATGAGCGATAGAGGACAATACGGTTCTCATATAATTCAGACCAACAGGGCTCATTAAAACGAAATTTCGGCGACGATCCGTACTATCTGGCTCCCGCTTTATAAAGCCGGCCTTTTCCAGAACCCAGACCCATCGCAACGCCGTCGACTCAGGAACCTGGCCAGCCAGCCCCGCCCCGGTAACCGAGATCAATTTGTCCTGAGCGTACGCTATGAAGAGGTCGAGGAGAATATCCCAGGCGGGGTCGTGAAAAAGCCCTACGACAATTGGATCCTTTTCCCGATCACGGCGTGCGAGATAGAGCTTTTTCGCAAAGACCGAGAGGTCCGTGTCCGACCAGCCTGCCGAAGCATCGGATCTGCTGACACGGCCCAGAACGATATCGAACTCACCTTCATGCTGGTCAGTCACCAAATGCGAAAGTTTCCGTACCATCTGGCCGATATTGGATACTTCCTGATGAAGCTTCTCAAAATTATCAGCGAACGCATCGTACTGCGCCATGGACGTCACCTTCCTGCAGCCTGCCGATCAACGAGAATACCCCACGAAGGCTGGAAATGCGCGTCGATGTCCAGATCGGAATGGCCGAGCAAGGACCGCCCATGATGCTCGGAGGACAAAACGCTCAACGCTTGCAAGACGTAGACAGATGTCGCAAAATTTTCTGTGTCATCAAGCAGGACCAAGGCCATTTTCAGCAGACGCTCTGCTTCTAGGCCAGCTTCACCGGACTCCAATTTCTGTCCCACGTGACACTCCCGTTTCATCGAATTAAAATGCGACAATCGAATTAGAACCGCATCTTTCGCGAAATTTATCAGAAACTTTTCTGATACAAGCTCTAGCACAAATTGACGTCGCGCCAAGACGTTATTGACAGCTTGCTGTCGACGCCCAGCCCGTACGATATCACCTATGCTGCAAGGCCGACCGAGACTGTCCATCCGGCCCTGCAACCCGACGAACTAATGCTTTCGCGCCGTTTGAACTGACGGTCCGCTACCAACGCTGTTCAACAGAGGCGGACCCTTCGTACAAGGTGCGCCAGAGAATGGACGTATCCTCATACGCCGCGTTGTCCCCGTTCACAGCTTGCCGGAATGCGCTCCCGAAAAACATGGTGGACACTTTGCTCCCTCGATTCGAAAACCCAGAGCCTTCAAAGCGAGGATAATTCTGAAAGAGAGATCGCCTCCTTGCGGCATGTCGAGTTGCCATGAATCCGCGCCATCCTCCATCACGATCGACAACGATCCGTCTGGGCCAAGGCAAGCCTTCTTGACGTCAGCAAACGCAATACCCTCTACGGCCAGCTCATTGCGCGCCGCCTCCTCGTCGGGCAGCGGTGCAGGATAGGATCTGTTTAGTTTGGCCATGCGTCGCTCCTTATCGGGCGGGGACTGCATTATGGCGTAAAAGACCGGGCGTAAATGCACCACTGCAGGGATTGGCCGACATGGCGGTTCGGCCCCGCATCATCATCGCTGGCATCGACTGCAAGCAACAGTGTGCATGCGTCCAGAAACGGGATGATTTTTTCGCGCTCGCCAAGCGGTGTATCAGTTACCGATTGTGCCAGGGTGTCTGCGCCGGTAAGCGTGCGCTACAAGCTTTTGCAGTCGTCTCGTTTGGTGTCATCCAGTATGGAAAACGGCCAGATCCCGTCCGCGGCCAGAAGGCGCACGTTTCGGCATTGCCTGCCACTCCTGGGCTTGTTCGGGGCGGCGTTCGCCCCGCCGGGGCAGGCTGCGACGGTTTCCGTTTCTTATGATGCGCCATTGCGGTTCGGGAAGTTTGTGGTTCCCGTGTCGGGCTCGCGGACCGTTTCAACAACGGGTGCGGTAACCGACAACGGCGTGTATCCGATCGTGTCCAGCACGACCGGCCCTGCCCAGTTTACGGTGACGTATGACAGGGGAAACGAAAGCTCGTTGCCACTGACCGTCCTGCTGCAGGTGCAGATTACCGGGCAGGCAGCATCTTCGGGTTCTGTAACGGGGACCATATCCTCCTTCAGCACCGACATACCGGGCGTCCTGGGCCTGTTACCGGGGTCGCTCGCAAGCCTTACCCTGACCAACTGCCGTACCCGACGATGTGCGACTTCGGTCCGGGTCGGCGGTCAGTTGCAGGTTACACGCACGAGCGGTGGCGCCGAGCTGACCGTTCCCATCCTTGTCACAGCCTCCGTGATAGCCGCGTTTTGAAATGAGAAATTCAGCCGCCGCGCACAAGCTTTTACTGTTGGGCATGCTTGGAGTTCCGCTTGCCCGGGCAGAAGCACATGGTTCGTCAGCGGCTGCATACGGCGTTTCCGCCGCGCAAGTCATCGCTCCGCTTGCGGTATCGCGCGAGGCCGATCTCGATTTCGGCACAATTTTCGGGACCGCGGCCCCGGGGTCGGTAACGATTTCTGCCCAGGGCACTGCGTCATACAGTGGCGGCGCGCAACCTGCGTGCGCAGGCGCAGCCTGCACCCGCCCGCACGCCGCCGCCTTTGCCGTTCGCGGCGAGCCGGACCGAAGCTATGTCGTTTCTCTTCCTGCGTTTGTTATCGCCGCAGGCACAAGTCTGAATCCTGCTGGCGACACACCACCCGACCTAATCGTCTCTGCCCTGTTTGTGCGCACCGCTAGTCGGATGACATCAGGAGCCTCAGGCCGTCTCGATCGCACTGGCGCCGATCGATTTACCATCGGCGGCCGGCTGGATGTGCCATCGGGTTTGCATGCAAGCTATTATCGGGCAACGGTCACCGTATCAATTAATTATATATGACATAAAGGCAGAAGGCGACGGACGCCTCCGCGTTGAACCAGATCGAGGACTGCCGTCCGGCGTACCCAGCGGCCTGCCTCGCATATTCATTATGACATTTTTTCAATGGTATGATTAACGATTGGCGCTCTCCAAAGCGACTGTTCTTGCGTGCACAGATGCCAAATTGTGCGGATTTATGCTGAGCGAATCCACTTAGCTGTCATTAACCTTTCCGTCCTAATGCGTTCGGAGCGGAGTGATCGTTTTGGCCACCTGCGAAGTTTCAGGGCAGCAGATTTCCACTGGGGTGGACCTGTTGCAAGATTAGGGACACAAGTGACATGAAGAAATTTGCTTTCGCGGCGGTTGTTGTCGCTCTCTCGTCCGGCTCTGCATTTGCCGCGACCGGTAACACGTCGACGGCCAATGGCACGGCTTCGGCCACGGTCGTTGCTCCGATCGTGCTGACGCACACTGCGGGCGCCGCGCTCAACTTCGGCAAGTTCACCGTCGGCACCGGCGGTACCGTGGTCGTCAGCGCGGCCGGCATCGCTTCGGTCACTGGCGACACGGGGATTGTCCCTGGTTCGACGAGCTCGGCCGATGCCTTCTCCGTCGCCGGCGATGCCAGCCGTTCCTTCTCGATCACCACGGCCGGTGGCACGGTGACGTCGGGTGCCGCCAGCATTCCGTTCACGACTTCGGCATCGGCGGCTACCGGCACACTCAGCAGCGGCGGCACCGCCAGCTTCACGGTCGGTGGAACGCTGACCGTTGCCAGCACCGTCACGGCGGGTGCTTATGCCGGTTCCTACGCCGCCACGGTGACCTACAACTGATTGATCCGCCTGCGGTTCGCCGGACACCCGGCGGACCGCAGCTCCCTCATGCCGGCCTGCACATTCCATGTGCGCCCCATGAGCGCGGACGCGGCTGCTGCCGCATGACTCCAGTTCTGCGAGGGTAATTTCGAAAGCAATGCGCGCCCTGCTTGCCTTGATCGCGGTCGTCGCGTGCATGCCGGCGCCGTGCCTCGCCGCATCGGGCAACGCCTCTGTACGCAACGGCGCAGCAGCGGCCCAAGCCGTCACCCCGCTTGTCCTCGTTCATACGGCTGGACGATCCATCAGCTTCGGCCGCTTCACAGTGGGATCTGCCGGGACTGTCGTCGTCCCCATCACCGGCGTTGCATCAACCACGGGCGGTGTCACCTTCGTTGCGGGCTCAACAACCAGCCTCGACAGGTTTGTCGCCTCCGGCGACCCCAACCGACTGATAGGGATAACGTCGTCGGGCGGGACAGTGACGTCCGGGTCAAATTCCATGGCCTTCACGACGGTACCGATGTTACCGGCGGGCTTTATCCCGCTGACAGGATCCGGCTTTTTCACTGTAGGCGGAACATTGTCCGTCGCTGCCGGCCAGGCCCCTGGATCATACAATGGCAACTATGTCGTGTCGGTTGCATACAACTGACGCGAGGAATAGGACCGTAATGGACTTAAATTCCGTGCCAATCCTGTTGCAACCCTTGCTTCCGACACGGACAACTACGTAACCACGATCTATCGCAGCCACAGGATCGTGAACCGCCTTGATGCAAGATTTCAGGATTACTCAATCGAGCCTGAGGCGTGCCAAATGCACGCAGTTGACTGCGGCCTTGCTGACAGCCCTTGCTGGGCAGGCCCATGCGCAGGCCCCTTTGGCGTCGGGACAACCCATATCGTCGACGGAATCATCGGAACAGGACCTGCCCGCGGCCCCTCCCGGACAACTTCCCACGGGATCGGTGGGCGGTATGGGGGACGTGAATCTTTTTCCGAAGCGCATCGTTCTGTCCGACCGCGAGCGCACAGCGACGGTCGGTCTGTACAACCGTGCTGCGGCGAGTGGTGACTACGATATCTCCGTCAATGAGATGGTGATGTCACAGGACGGTCGCCTGACAGATCTTGCAACCGTTTCCGACCCGGCGGAGCGTGAAAGGGTCAGGACTGCCACGTCGTTTCTGAAATGGTCTCCCCGCCGCGTGACTTTGCCTGCCAACGAGGCGCAAATGGTCCGTATCATGGCGCGGATACCGGCAGATCTGCCACACGGCGAATATCGATCTCATTTCTTGGCGGTGTCCGTTCCGCCCGAAACCGGGGACTTGTCGATCGAGAATGCTATCGATCCTGGCCCTGGCGGCGTCGGCGTCCGCATCATGCCTCGGTTTGGCATCTCCATTCCGATCATCGTTCGGGTGGGAGAAACCTCGCTTGTTACGCAGCTTGAAGATCTGGCTGTGGTTCAACGGCCCGATGGTGCCCAGGTCGCGACCTTGACGGTCACGCGACAAGGCACGCGGTCCGCCTTCGGCGACATCATGGTAACCGCGCCGGGTTCCAAAAAGCCGATCGGAGAAATCAAGGGGGTCGGCATCTATACCGAGATTTCACGACGCAACGTGCAGATCCCGCTCGACCCGAAAGCCGATCCGCGGCTTTTTGCCAAGGGTGCCAAGCTTACGGTAAGCTACATCGATGACGATTACGCGCCTGGCAAGACACTTGCCCGGCAGGAATTCACCGTGCCGTGACACCGTCAAAGGGGGGCAAGGACCGACGCGCACGCACCGCGACTACCATAGGTATCGGGGGGGCGGTCATGGGCGTCGTTGCCATGCTTCCTCGTGACGATCCTGACCTGCCCAAGTCCGCCGCGCGTTCGACACCCCCGGCCCAGCCGCGCGCCAAGGTTCGCGCTACTCCACCCCTTCCTGATTTCCAGCCCGCCGCAAAGCAGGCGAAGGCCGGGATCACACGCCGTGATGGCCGGTCAACGCCAGCGCGACGATTGCCGCGTGAACACTGGGCGATCCTGGACATCTGCGATGACAACCAGGCCCAGGCTGATTGTGCTGCCGCAGCAAACGTCGATGAGGTCGCTGCAGTCATTTCCGGACCTCTGCGGGCAGAAGAAGAACTCCCAGACCCTGCTGTTGCGGCCAAGTGTTTGATGGAAGCCCTGCCCTCCCCGGAACTTGTCGATACGCAAGTCCGTACAGACGGCGGGCCATTTGCAGGGCCGATCCAGATTGCAGAAGCGGGTAAACCCGGGATGCCGGAAACACCCGGCAGTACTTATCTGCAGCCGGCAAAAGAGGATACATTAGCCGGGCAGCCGGCCTGGGACATCCCTGCAGCGGATGCGCAACGGGCATCTGCCACGGCGCTGGCAGTGACGCCAGGCCTGACGTCGGCCGGAGGGGACACCGTGCCGGGCACGATCGTCACGGCATCGGCTGACAACACAGTAATGCCTGCCCAGGGATCCGGCGAGCCGGAGCAGGTTGAAAAGCCCTCTGCCTCATCAATCAGCGAAAATCCGTCGACGCGGACCGACGAGCAAGCCCCCGCGTCGGACAGGATTGCCAAAACGGCGGCACAGTTCGAGCCGGCGCGACTTGTCCTCGCCGCTGCGATACCTCGACACTCCGCCCTGCCCGTGCCTGCGTTCGGTGCCGGCTTACCGGCACCTTCTGCTCCGACCGCGCGCGCTTCGACGATCCCTGTACAGCACGTCGCGCCCGGCTACAGTGCGACCATGACGTCACCATCGTTAGCGGCGACAAAGCTACCGAGCCCCGCTTTCGGCCAAAAGGCGGGCAACAACGGCATTGCCGATGTCGCTGCCGCCAATCTGGCACGTGGCACGATGCCCGTGGCCAGCGGGGTCTCGTCAGCGACGTTCGCGCCTGACGACGAACTCATCCTGGAAGTTTCGACTGGGCAAGGCCAATCGAGCGATACCCTTACGGCCTACGGCAACCGCGCAGGAGTGTATCTGCCCCTGGGGGAGTTGTCGCGCCTCCTCGACCTCGCGATAACCATCAGCGACGAAGGGCAATACGCGTCGGGTTGGGTGCTGGATGAACGCCATGCGATCGCGATCAATCTGCGCGAAGGCACGCTCCGGCTGAACGGGCAGGACATCGCACTTGCCCCACGCGATGCAGCTGCCTTCGAGGGCGAAATGTACATCAAAGCAGACCGGTTCGCGGATCTCATGCCGTTGACGCTCAAGGTTGACTTGCGATCGCAAACGGTAGCGATCAGGACACTTGTGCCGTTTCCGTTCGAGCAACGCACTGACCGTGAAGCGGCCCGAGCCCGGTTGGCCAACCGATCCGAAGGTGACGAACGGCACTTTCCGCGTGAGGAAACACTGTGGCGAGCCCTGACGTTTCCACTCGCCGATGTCGAAGTCCGCGCAGTTGCTGATACGCCGAGAGGGCCGCGGATGGAGGGCGACGTGCGGCTGGCCAGCGATTTCGCGCTGATGACCGGCCGCGTCTTTGCCAGTATCAGCTCCCGAGAGGGCCTCACTGCAGCGCGTGTGCAACTTGGCCGACGAGATCCAGATGCCGGGCTTCTGGGCCCACTCAAAGCGACTGAATTCCAGCTCGGCGACGTGGCTACGGGGGGGCTGCCCATAGGGCTGCGCGGCGTCGCTGGCCGCGGAGCCATGCTCACCAATGCTCCGGTTTCGCGGCTCTCCATCTTCGACAAGATCGACTTGCGGGGAGACTTGCCAGATGGCTACGAGGCGGAGCTCTATCGAAACAATACCTTGGTTGGGTCGACCCGGAGCGCCGTCAATGGCCAGTATGAATTCCTGCAAGTGCCTTTGTCCTTCGGGCTGAATGTGTTTCGCACCGTACTTTATGGTCCACAGGGGCAGCGGCATGAGGACGTGCGTCGCATAAGCGTTGGCGATGGTTCACTTGCCCGCAACGAGCTGGTTTACAGCATCGGGTTTGCCCAGAAGGACGTCAGTCTCTTCAGTATCCACGGGGATAACTTTTCGCCGGCCCAGGACTATGGCGCATGGCGGGGAACCGCAGAGCTGCAATATGGCATCGCGACCGCCCTGACCGCAAAAGTCGGCGCCGCAATCTACCAAAGTGACGCGAACAATCACTGGCTGATGACCGCCGGATTGCGTAGCAGTATTGCTGGTCTTGCAACCAAGATTGATGTGGGCGTGCAGGGTGGCTCAGGCACAGGCGTTTCGGCTGCGCTGGGCGGACGAACCGCGGGGATCGACTGGACTGCCACGCATGCCGAGTACATGGGCACGTTCAGCGACGAGGTTCGCGCCTTCAACAGCGATCCACTGGTCCGCGCCACGGAAATAGAACTGAGCGGGGCGATCCATCTCGGCACTGCAGCGAGGCCCGCAGTGGTGCCTGTCGCTTCCCGGTTTCGGCGTATAGCTTATGCGGACGGCCGCGTGCAGACCGATGCGAGCCTGCGCGGGTCGATGCTGGTCGCTCCGTTTCTGGTGTCCAACAGCCTCACGTTCGGGCGCTATTCGTCAGCTGGGATGAGGGATTCGACCGTGGCCTCAGGCACCTTCGATCTGGCTACAGTGTCCGGCTCGCGAACCCAGTACCGCGCCTCGCTGGACTATGGCGTGCTGCCGCGATTGCGGCTCAATACCGTCAGCGCGGAAATCAATCGGTCCTTTGGTGACGACACACTCGTGCGGGCATCAGCAGGATATATCCTCTCGGGTGGTCAAACGCAGATCGGACTTTCTGCTGCACATCGGTTCCGCAACCTTTCGCTGGCACTCGATGCTACGACGTCGCTGCCCGATGGCGTTTACGCGGCGACTCTGCGGCTGGGCTTCAGTTTCGGCAGAAACCCCCTGTCCCGTAGAATGTTCATTGCCCGGTCCGGGCTGTCCGGCAGCGGGGCGGTCGCCGTGCGAGCGTTCCGCGATGAAAATCGCAATCAGCGATTTGATGAAAGTGATGCACCGTTGGCCGACGTCGATTTCGCCACGGCGGCCATATCCGGACGCACGGACAAGCAGGGCATCACGCTAATTGGCGGCGTAGGCGACGGAACGCGAAGTTCAGTGCGTCTCGACCGGAACTCCTTATCGGACATTGCGATGGCTCCGGTGCGCGAAGGTATTGAATTTGTTCCTCGCGCAGGCAGGATCCATATCAGTGAATTCGTCATCGAAACATTGTCCGACATTGAAGGAACGGCATTGTTCGGAACCGGCGGTCGCGCCATAGCAGGCGTCTTGTTGCGACTGGTGACGTCGGAAGGACTGGAAGTGGCCCATGTTCGTACGGCATCTGGCGGTTCGTTCTTTTTTGAACAGGTCCATCCTGGCGATTACCGCCTTCAACTGGATGCAGGTCAGGCACGGCGGCTCAATCTGCGGCTGGGCGACATGCCGCTTGTTCACATCGGCACCGATGGGACAACGCACAGAATGACCGTTCAGGTTGAAACATCGTCACCACAGTCGTGAGTTTCGCTGCGGCAGCGACGGTTGCGATTATCTTGCATTGCCTGCGCTTCACGCCTTCAACGTACTTGTTGCTCTCGACAGTCGCATAAGCAAGTAATATAGAGGTTTTATACGGAACGTCGAATAGTAAATATACTGCATTTTTCAGATTTTTCGCTATCCAATACAATATTTCCGCCCGCACTCCTGACCGGCCCCCACCGAGTGGTCCGCGTTGATTGTTAGTGCATAGCCACCTCCTTTGCCATTGCCGCCTGGCGGTGGAGCGAAGCGGAACCGGAAGGC
>NCCR01000144.1 GCA_002279765.1 Verrucomicrobia bacterium 12-59-8
CGGACGCGCCGAACGCCTCAAGGTGGAAGAAGGCAGCGTCCTCTATGATGGAGTCCCGGAGGGCCAGATGCTCAGCATCGAGGACGACACCGGCTTGATTCTCGGCGAGATCGAGCGGGCATTTTTGAACGAAGTCATGAATCTCCGCACCAAGGAAATCCTCACCCAGGTGCGGGTGCGGGTGGAGGATCATCTCGGCCGCCTCGGCGCGGGCATTTATCTCACCGGCGGTGTCAGCATGATGAAAGGCGTTGACGTGGTGGCCCGCGAAGTGTTTGGAATCAAAGTCACGCGCGCTGGTTCGGCTCCCGTCAGCGGCATCACCGCCACTTTCGAGAATCCGCAATACTCAGCACCCATCGGCCTCATTCGCTACGCGCAGATTCTGGACAGCGAAAAGCCCTTTTTATCCCCGCTGAAGCGCCTTGGCAGGCGCATGCAGGAACTCCTTTCATCCGTCACTCTTTAAACAAGCCAGCAGCCCAAACCTAACCACCCACCAATATGGTAGAATACGACCGCTCCCAATCGCCAGAAGGTGCCAGCACAGCGGCACCGCGCATCTGCATCGTCGGTGTCGGCGGCGCAGGTTCCAATGTTGTCGATCGCATCACCCTGGACCGCATCGTTGATGCCACCCTGGTCTGCGCGCATACAGACGTACGTGTGCTCGGCCATTCGATGGCACCGGTGAAAATCCAGCTGGGTGCCGAGCTCATGAAGGGCATTGGCGCCGGCGGCGATCCCGATCTCGGACGTGAGGCGACGTTGTTCTCGCGCGATCAGATCCGGCAGGCCATCGAGAACCATGACATCATCTTCATCAGCGCCGGGCTCGGCGGCGGCACCGGCAGCGGTGCGGCTCCGGTCATTGCTGAAATCGCCAAAAACACCGGCGCGCTGGTGCTCGTCGTTGCCACCATGCCTTTCAGCTTTGAAGGCCGCCGTCGTCTGGCCCAGGCCGAGGAGGCGCTCGAACTGCTGCAGAAGCGTGCGGACGCCCTCGTGCTCTTTGAAAATAACCGCATGGGTGAGCTCACCCTACCCAAGGACGGCATTCAGAAAGCCTTCAATCAGGCGGACCAGCTCATTGCGCAGAGCCTGCGTGCCATCTCCACCATCACCACCACTCCGGGCCTGGTGAAGCTCGGCCTCGACGACCTCACCTCCGCGCTGGCCAATGCCAATGGCCGCTGCCTCTTTGGCTTCGGCGAAGCGCGCGGTCAGAACCGTGGCACCGAAGCGCTCAAAAAAGCGCTCAAGAGCCCGCTCATCGACTCCGGCCGTCTCCTGCATCAGACGAAGAATCTGCTGGTCCACGTCGCTGGCGGCGAATCGCTCACCCTGGTCGAAGTCGAGGGGGTCATGAAGCAGCTGGGACGTCATGTGCCGGATCAAACCCACATTCTCTTCGGCCTGGGTGTCGATGCGAAGCTGGGAGATGCCATCGCCGTGACGCTGATCAGTTCATTGGGACTCAACCAGCTCAACGCCCACGCCACTGCCGCACCGCCTTCTGAAATGTTCCAGCCACGCGCTGAAGCGCCGGCCCCCGTGCCTGCCCCAGCTCCCAAACGCGAGATCCCGGTGAAAAAGGCCCCCTCGCCGTATGCTCCGCCAGTGGAGTCCACGGCTGATCTGCTCTTCAAGTCCGAGGAGTTCATCGCTGTCCCTGCGGCCGGTGAGGCATTCCCACTAAACGGCCTCCATGCGGAAGCAAAGCAAGTGCAGCCACAGGAGCAGCCGATGGACCATTTTGAAGAAACACCTGACTTCGACGAGCCTACCGCTCCTGTGGTCGCCGCCACGCCGGAAACAGCCCGCATTCCGGTGCGCACACCTGCCGCGAAGGAACTGGCAGATGCCGCCCGCAGCAGCAAGGAATCCACCCTCGCCGCCGTCGTGGCCCGCAGCGTCACGTTGCAGACCGAAGCTGCTCAGACGCAGGATGACCTCATCTCATTCGAGGAACCCGAGTCCGAATCCTCGACGATCAGCGCCACCGCTGTCCTCACCCGCAAGTCCACCGCCGAAAGCCAGCAGACCTTCAGCCTCGGTGAAGAAGATCGTGGCCGCTTCAAGGACACCGAACCTTCGATCGTGCAAGGAGAGGATCTCGACGTCCCGACCTGGATGCGCCTGAAGAAAAAGCTGCGCCGCTAAAACTCCGGCCGAGGCGCGTTTGTTTCCACACATGAACGCCCCTCTGACTCGACGCCGCCTGCTGCAAACTTTGCCGCTCGCGGCATGCGCGGGCAGTTTCCACATTCATATTCGCTCCCAGGAGTCGAAAAAATCGTGGATCACCGGCAATCCGGCCATCGACAAGCCACGCGAAGTTGCGCTCAGCCTCCTGAAGCCCACCCAGGCCCAGATCGAACACGCATGGGAGCTCCATTTCGGCTCCGTCGTCTTTGAAAGCTACGGCTTCGCACCCCGCTGCGCCATCGATGCGGAGGCGATGAACGAAGCCATCAAATCCGGCGTCGGCGCCGATGAGATCACCGATCTGCGCGAGTCCATGTCCATGAACCGCAACGCGACGAATGAACGCGAGCGCAAAGAATTCCTCGATGCCTTCCACGCGGCCGGTGTGACCTGCATTTTCCAAAACACCGGTGAAGAAGGCAGCGACCCGTTGCGGCTGATCAAACGCCTCGCGCATTTCACCAAAGCCACGGACTTGCTGAATCCGACACTCTCCAAGGTGATTATGTCCGAGGAAATTGTAGCCCTCAAAAAGGCAGGAAACGTCGGCCTGTGCTTCACCACCAACGGCGTGCCACTGATGCAGGACTGGGAAAGCGTGCGCGATGAGCTGCGCTTTGTGCGCATCTTCCACGAACTGGGTACCCGTATGATGCATGTGACCTACAACCGGCGGAATCCGCTGGGCGATGGTGCCGGGGAGCCACACGATGGTGGCCTGAGTGATTTCGGCCACGCAGCCGTCGCAGAGATGAACAAGATCGGCGTCATCGTCGATGTTGCACACAGTGGCTGGAAGACGGCCTACGATGCAGCCAAGAGCAGCACGCGGCCCATGGTGGCAAGCCACACGACCTGCTGCGGCGTTTTTGAGCACTTCCGGGGCAAGCCGGACGACACCATCAAAGCCATCTGCGACACCGACGGTCTCGTCGGCATCTGCTGCATCCCGCGTTTCCTCGGTGGCAAAGGTGACATCACCGCGCTGCTCGATCATCTCGATTATCTCATCCGGAAATTCGGGGCTAAACATGCCGCCATCGGTTGCGACGTGGCCTACACCTCCCGTTTTGACAAGGAGGAGCGGGCGAAACTGCTCAAAGCCCCCGGCGGCAGGGCCGACAAATGGGAGCACCTCTGGCCCAAGGACGACTACGTGACGACGATTGCAGCAGAGCAAAGTGTCGCCTGGTCGAACTGGCCGCTTTTCACCCTCGGTATGATCATGCGCGGACACAGCGACGAGACGATCCAGAAGGTCATCGGTGGCAATATGCTGCGAGTGCTGCGGGCGAACCAAGTCTGAGGATGTGAAAAAACGGCACTTTGCAGTCTGCAAGGTGGCACGTGTGCTGCGCGTATGGATTTTGGAGGAAATTGATATAGAATCACTCCTCCGAACCCCCACATGACCCTGCGCTTCCAGTTTCCCTTTTTCGTTTTGGGCGGTCTTGCCGTCGCAAGCTCCCTTGCGTCTGCCGCCGAGACTTTTCCGCCCGACCAGATCGAGTTCTTTGAGAAAACCATCCGCCCCGTGCTCGCGGAGCGCTGCTACGAGTGCCATGGCGCACACAAGCATCAAAATGGGCTGCGGCTCGACTCACGCGCAGCGATTTTGCAAGGCAGCGAGTATGGCAAAGTCGTCGAACCCGGCAATCCGAGCGCCAGCAAGCTGATCAAAGCGATCAATCACGTCGCGGGTGTCGAGGCGATGCCCAAGAAGGGCGACAAGTTGCCTGCGCCCCAGATCGCCGCGTTCGAAAAATGGATCAGCATAAGCCTGCCCTGGCCGGTGGAGGCTGCGGTAGCCGAGCACGCCAAAGCGGACCCGATGCAGCACTGGGCCTACAAGCCGGTGCAAAAGCCCAAGCTGCCCGCTGGTTTCACCGGCAATCCGATCGACGCATTCGTCGGTGCCAAACTCAAGGCTGCCGGACTCGATTTCGCCGCCCCTGCAGACCCGTCCATGCTGACGCGCCGCATTTACCTCACGCTCACCGGACTGCCGCCGACCTATGACGAACAGCAGAAGAATCCTGCTCCACGGGCGCTGATCGCGCAATTGCTCGCCCAACCGGCCTATGGCGAGCGCTGGGCGCGTTTCTGGCTCGATGTGGTGCGTTATGCCGACACGAACGGCTACCAGGTGGCCGGCCGGAGCAATTTCTACCCCTTCGCCTACACGTATCGCGACTGGATCGTGAAGGCTCTGAACGACGACATGCCATATGACCAGTTCGTGAGCTACCAGCTCGCGGCGGACCGACTGACTGCGGCCACGCCCAATTCGCCGAACCTCGCAGCGCTGGGATTTTACAACGTCGGCGAGCGTTTCATCAACGACCGCCTGCTCATCGCCGATGACCGCATTGATGTCATTGGCCGCGGTCTCCTCGGTCTCACGGTTGCCTGTGCGCGCTGCCACGATCACAAATTCGATCCGATCCCGAGCCGTGACTATTATGCGATGTACAGCATCCTGAACAGCAGCGACGAGCCGGATGACACCGTGATGCCGATCATCGGCAAGGCGGCGAATGAAAAGGATGCACAGGACTACGATGCCAAGGCGGCCGAGATCGCGAAGAAGGAGCTCGACTTTAAGCGCACCGTTTATGACGAGTTCCGCAAGCCTGAGCGGCTGGCTGAATACCTCGCGTTTGCCCAGGACGCGACGGACATCAAGGACACCACTGTGTTTAAAGGCAAGGCCGGTCAGATGAAGCTGCGTGACCGTGTGGCCGACCAGTGGCGCGATTTCCTGAAACGCTACGCTCTCAACACGAAGCCGCACGCGGCCATGATCGCCTGGAATCGCTTCGCCCAACTTCCTGAAGCGGAGTTTGCCGTGAAATCAGCCGCCATTGCGCAAGAGCTGGCCAAGCCGGAAAGCGGCTGCACGCCTGAGATCGCGGCCGCTTTCGTGCAAACACCGCCAAAGTCGATGAAGGATGTCGCCTTGGCCTACGCGCGCATCATTCTCGACAGCAAGGTGGAGCCGATGCGCCAGCTCATGCAGGACAAGCTTTCTCCCATGTCCGTTCCGGTAGAGGGGGCTAACGTGTTCTTTACCCGCAAGGACAGCGAAACCGTGGTGCGCCTCAACAACGAGCGCACGCAGCTCGACAGCACCCATCCCGGCGCGCCGCCACGGGCCATGGTGATGCTCGACAAACCAAAGCCGCAGGACGTCCGCGTCTTCATCCGTGGCAATCCAGGGCGGCAGGGCGATCCCGCACCCCGTGCCTGGCTCACGATGTTCGGTGGCGAAAAATTCACGGAAGGCAGCGGCAGACTCGAACTCGCGAAGCACATAGCCAGCAAGGACAATCCGCTGACCGCGCGCGTCATTGTGAACCGCGTCTGGCTGCAGCATTTCGGCAAGCCCCTCGTCTCTCAGACCAGCGACTTCGGCGTGCAAACTGCGAAACCCGTGCAGGCCGATCTGCTCGACTACCTCGCCGCCACCTTCATGGAAAACGGCTGGAGCTTGAAGAAACTGCACACGCTCATCCTCACCTCGCGCACTTTCCAGCAGAGCAGTCACGCTACGCCGGAAAAAGCCGTCAAAGACGCCGAGAACGATCTGCTCAGCCGCTTCAACCGCCAGCGACTGGATTATGAAACGATGCGCGATGCCATTCTCTCCGCCTCCGGCGAACTCAACACGAGCAGGCATGGCGGACGTGCGGTGGAGCTGAATGCGAAAGATGCCGACACCCTGCGCACCGTTTATCTCAAAGTGGACCGTTACGATCAGGCCAGCGTGCCGGCGATGTTTGACTTCGCCAATCCGGACGGCCACAGCCCGCAGCGCTTCAACACCACCGTGCCGCAGCAGGCGCTGTTTCTGATGAACAGCCCTTTCATGCGCGCCCGTGCCGATGCCATCGCCAAAGCGACGCCGCTGGCCGGCACCACGCTCGATTCCGAAGCCATCCGCGCGATGTACCGCCGTGTCCTCGCCCGCGATCCGAAGCCCGATGAAGTCGAGCTGGCCCAGCGCTTCTCCGCCGATGCCACCGCGCTCAACGCTGAAAAGCCTTTCCGCTGGAGCTATGGCTCGATGAAATTCTCACGCACTCCCGAAGGCAAGCCGTCTTTCACCGAATTCCAGGCCTTCACGCAGCTCACGGATCGTGGTGGTGGCGGGCAGAAAGTCTGGAGCCCTGCCGCCAAGATCCCCGACACCAAGTGGGGCCACGTCTTCTGGGCCAACTACGGTGCCCATGCCGCGCCCAGCGAATACATCGTCACCGCCCGCTGGCATGTGCCGACCGATATGAAAATCTCCATCGACAGCGTCTTGACCCGCAGCAGTGATCGTGGCGATGGCGTCCGTGCCTGGGTTTACAATGAACGCACTGGCATCCTGGCCGAACAGCTTTGCACCCCGCAGAACAAAAAAGTCCCAGTCAAACTCACCACCGATGTAAAGCGCGGAGACACCCTCTGCTTCATTGTCCACAACGAAGGCGGGACCGACAGTGACAGCTTTGACTGGCAGCCCACCATCAGCCGTGCAGACAGCGGTGAAGTGCTCACCAACGCCAAAACCGATTTCTGCGACTCCAGCCGCTGGCCCTTTGGCCGCGCCAAGCCTCAGAACGCCCTCAGCCAGCTCTCGCAGGTGCTGCTGATGAGCAACGAGTTCATGTTTGAGGATTGATCACTCCACTCACTTTGCGAGAGCCAGCAGTCGTGTTTCCTCCGGCAGCAGGAGAGATTCAGGGATGCGTTCGGCGATTTGAAAAGCAGCAGCCTGATCTCCGCCAATGGCGATCATGGCGGCAAGCACCGCGCGGTGTCCCGGCGACCACGATGCGGCCTTGATGCTACGCAACGCCGCGTGCGACGGCGGCGACTGGCGCAGACGATAGGCGGACAGCGCCCGAAGCAGCAGGAGGCGCTCTTCGGCTTCCGAGCCTGCCTCCACGCTGCTATCCATGACCCTAGCCGCAATGATTTCCATCGACTCTCCGGCAAGAAGCGCCAAGTAATCCGCACGAAAGGCGTTCGCCGCATTGCCGGGCGTGAGCCTGGCGAGTTCCGTCGCGAGACCAAGCATGGCGGAGGTGTCTCCAAGCCGGGAGCGCAGGGCCAAAGCCTTCTCCATCATGGCGAGCCGCTCCAGCGGGGCCGTCGAGCGTGCGGCAGCCTCCTGGTAAAACTCCGCCGCAAGATGTTTGAAATCATGCTGCTCGGAAAAAACAGCCGCTTGCAGGACATCTTCGAACCCGTCCCTGGCACCTTTGGCACTTTTCAGGGCCAGTTCGAGATGCTGAAGGGCTGATGCTTCTTTGTCACCCTGTTCCACCGCGAGACGCGCATGCCACAGATTGAATAAAACCGCACCCAATGTTTTTTCCAGCGCAGGCCCCAGCAAACGGCGCAAATCATCCCAGCGGTGTGTTTTGGCCAGAGCGTCGAGCTTAAGCATCAGCAAGGGTGGGGGAAAATCCGCTGCCTTGACCTCACTCTCCGGAGGAATGAACTTCAGCAGGCGCTCGTGTTCATTCAAGTCGGCGAGCCACTTCGCAAAACGAAGCTTCGCTTCTTTCCCGGCGGACGAGGCGCGAGTCGTTTCGCGATCCAGCACCGACTCGCGTTCGGCGGGCACCGTTTTGAGCCACGCCCCCAGTGCTGCGAAACGCTCAGGACCGTTTGAGTCCCGTGTGAGGCGCTCCAGTTCGGCCGCTTCCTGCTTGGACAGCGCAGGATCAGCCGCCAGCAATATCAAGGCCCTGCTGCTGATGACACCAGGTCCACCACGAGCCAGATCCCACATCTGTTGATGCCCCCGAAGGTGAACTGCGGCGAAAGGCTGGGCGTAATCAAGCAGCGCCATTTTGAAGCGGGATTCCTCATCCGGCGAAACTGCTGAGACTGCGGAACGTAACATCGCCTCTGCTTTTCCATGCTGTCCGGCCTGTTTGAGCATGATGGCATCCAGAGTCGCAGCCTCGGATCCGGCACGTTCCGATGGTGGGAGGAGATTGAGCGCGTCCTGAGTGGCCTCCAGATCACCACGCTGCAGTTCAGACCGTGCCAGATTCAGCAGGTCGTCCTTGTTGGCGACGCCTTGGGCGACAAGCTTTTTGAGTGTCTGGATGGCATCTTCGGGTGAGGCTTGGACGCGCATTTGAAACTGCGCAATAGCGCGCATTACGTCCGGGTCATCAGGGGCCTTGAGGGAAGCCTCACCGAGAACACGGGCTGACTCCGACCACATGCCCTCGTTCATCAACTTCTCTGCGGTCCGCAAGCTGCCTGCCGCCTGCCACGAACGCCAGTGACGCAATGCTGTGCCGCCTCCAAGCCATGCCACGAGCATCAGGGCAAATGCTGCGAACAATATCCAAGTCAGCCATGGTTTGGGCGGCCTGGCGACAAGTTCATTGGGAAACCTGCTCTTGCTGCGGCTAGTCTGGGACATTTGCCTTCTCTCGCGAGAAAATCGCCGGGCGGCCTGCGGGAAGATGCGAAATTATTGTCACATCCGACCCGACTGGACATGAAATGACCCGGCGGAGCGAGCTCCGCCGGGTCATTCCGAACTGACACATCCATTAAGCCCGGCGGCGGCGGAACACCGCCACGCCAGCGAACAGCCCCAGGAGCATAACTCGTGAGGGCTCCGGCACGGCGGACGCCGCGACGGTCAGGCTGGCGTTGTCATAGAACGCGCCCGATGGCAGCACCACCTTGCTGACACCCGTGAGTGAAAGGGCCTGGTTCACCGAGAAGCCGGACACGGTCTGATCCACCGGGATGCTGTACAGGAGTGCGTCCAGGGAGTTGTAGAACTCCACATTGGTGCCAAACGGCGTGCCAAGGGTGCTGTTGTCCAGAGTCACGGCGAAGGACGAGATGTCCTGCGGAGTCGTGAAACTGAACAATACGGCCTGATCCACGGCGTCCAGGGCATTGCCGGAGATGGCAGCGCCATAGCTGCGGGCGGAGGGATCTCCGACTGCAATCGCGGGAGCGGTCAAGTCAGGACGGAAGCTGGGCAGAGGCAACGGGTCGCCGTTGTCATCGACCGTCTCAATGTAGGCGTAGGCCGCCGAGACTGTCCCGACCAAGGAGCCACCGGAAACCGAAGGGGTGGCGTCGCTGGTGAAGGAATAGCTCAACACGGTCGCCGCCTGCGAGCTGGCGCACATGGCGGCCAGGGCAACGAAAGGAAGTAATTTTTTCATAGGAGTGACTGGTTAACCATGGACTACTTCGAACCGCCGATCGCGGCCTGCATGGCCTTGAAGAAGGCGTCAGTGTTGTCGAACACGCCGGTGAAGGCTGCTGCGCCACGACCACCTGCGGAGAGCGGGATGTCGGAGGCGGTGTGGACGGCGCTTTGAACGCCAGTGCCAGGCTGCTGGCCGTTAACCAAGTAGCCGGTGGAGGTGTTACGTGCCTGAGGAGACACGTTGTAGTCGGGGCTGGCGCGCCAGGTTTCGTAACGGTCGGAGTTACCGGCGTAGCCGATGATCATGCGGTAGTCCACGTCCATCGTGGTCGGGTAGCCGTCGCCTGCGATCGTGTAAGCGGGGAACTTGGCGTTGTCGTAAGTGCCGACGATGCCCTTGAGGCTACCCACGGCTGTGCTCTGCAGAGTGGCGTCGGTGACAGTGCTGCCACCGATGATGTTGATACCGGCACACTCATGGTCAGCGGTGACGATGATGAGCGTGTCGGGATTGGCCACCTGGAAGGCGATGCATTTAGCGACGGCTTTGTCGAACTCGATGGCGTCATGCACCCAGCGCTCGGTGTCCATGTTGTGGGCCTGCTTGTCGATGGAGGCGCCTTCGATCATCATGACGAAACCGTTGGCGTTTTTGCTGAGCACCGTGAGGGCCTTGTCGGTCATTTCTTCCAGCAGGGGCTGGTCAGGATAGGTGGCGATGAGGCTGCCAGGAGCGATGGTGGCGGAATTGCGGCGATGCGCGATTTTGTCGTAGCTGACGTCCATGTGGCCGGAGTTGAAGAGGCCGAGGAGCTTGGTTTCGCTGCCGGTCATGGCGTTGAGGCCAGCCAGGTTAGGGGCATAGTAGAAGCCTGCGGTCTGGAAGTCGGCGATGAGGTTGCGATTAGGATCCACAGAACCGGCGGGGACACTCCAGCCTGCCTGCACGTCCGCAGGAACGACGTAGTCGCCACCACTTGCCGTGGAGCTATTGACACGTCCGCTGCCGGCACCTGCGCTGCCATCGAGAGGCAGGAACCACTTGCGGCCACCGCCCATCAGGACGTGGAGGTTGTGATTGGCGACGGCTTCGTCGAGA
>NCCR01000145.1 GCA_002279765.1 Verrucomicrobia bacterium 12-59-8
AAGACAAGCCGTCTCTTCTCGTGCCAGGCACTCGCACGCCATGCGCAGGTAGGGCGGGCTGTCCTCAGCCCGCCGTCGTCGGAGCCCACGATCACCTCGAAAAGAATCGATGCCGTAATCTGCCAATGCGAAACGAGTTCCGCCAGACCAGGCACTCGCACACCAAGCGCAGGTAGGGCGGGCTGTCCCCAGCCCGCCGCCGTCGAAGCCCATGACCTTCGAGCAAGTGGCAGCCTGCTGACGGGAAATGAGTTTCGCGAGATGCTGTAGCCTGGGGTGCGCCCCGCTCGCCTTTGCCTTTGACTCATTGCATTCGCCCTTCGGGACGGCCTATGGCAGGCTGCCTGCTGTTCACCCAAGGAGGACTTGGGCTTTGCCACCGCAGTGGCGGGAAGACGGGATTCGTTTGATGGCCGCGTGATGTGATGAGCCTGGAAGGCGATCAAATCAGATCCAATGCCCTAGCTTTTGCCATGGATGCCTGGCAGCTCTTCGATGTGCAGTTTCTGTAGAATGAGCGCGGTCACACAGTCGCTTATCACACTGCCGCTTAACTTGCCATTTCCAGCCGCCTGTACCAGCGCCGCCTTGGTCTGCGGCGAAACATCGAAAATGCAAATCACATTGTCCTCCGCTGGCTGGACGGGGGGGGCGAATGTTTTCATCGCCTCTTGCATGACGGCCGCCAGTGCTTCGTTGCCTTTGCGCGGGCCCTCGGTCAGGGCCTGCTTGACGATCCCTTCGACCAAGGCGGTCAGGGCTTCGGCCACGTCTTTCCGGTAGGGCTCGGTTCTCGGCTCCACCGTGCCGCTCAATGACTGCAACGCCGCGGCAGGCAGGCTCAGCCCGAAACGCGACATGCCTTTGAAATGCTCCATGGTGATGTATTTGCGCAGGTGGTCCCATGCCTCCTTCTTCACTTCCTCGGTCATGGTAAACTTGAACAGGCGTGCCACGCAGGTGTCGAGCGCGCCGACAAACTGCCAGTTGATCCTGGTCAGCAGCTTCACCAGCCTGGTGTGAGTGCCATCGGCATACGTCAGCCACGCCGCAGTGAACACGACCGGTTCGTGGTTCAGCGCCTGGAGCGCACCGGCCTTCGTTCTCCAAAAGTCGATCAGATCGCCAAAAATAGTCTTCGGATGGATATAGTCGCCGGTGACATTCAGACGCCTTTGGAACTCTCTGAGCAGAGCCTCGCTGTCGTATGAGTGTTGGACGTCTGGCATATTGTCGAAAACGTAACGGAAATAGTGGAACTTTGCCAAGTTTGGCAAGTCCTCAGGTTCTTCCTATCCTCATTATTGGGCGTATTGCAATCAATCTTTAGGCTTAAGTCCCTGGTCGTAAACCTGCGAATGGCGGCTCCTGCCAAAGTGAGTGGACCGTGGCCGCTGGCCAATGTCCCAGGAAGGCGTGGAAGAGGCAAACCGGGCTCCAGATGAGAGCATTAACGTAGGTGGTGCCGGTGGTGAGATGCCCTGATTATCTTGCGAGCTTCAGAGCGTCTGCCGCATGCGATCTCCATCGCGGCGGTCAGGGGCGCTGAGGCTACAGCAAAGACGCGTTTACGCTAGGAAAAAGGAACCATCAACAAAACTTATCTTGTTATGAAATCTCTGATTCTAAAAGGCATCGTCAGTTTGTTTGCCATCACCTGTCTCACCGCTGCGGCAGGGCCGCAGGGGGCCGCCCGTGAGCCGGGGCGTGTGAGCCAGGCCCACTCTGCCAGTCAGGTGTCTGGCGCTGCCGGGGCCGCAGCGCCTGCGCCGGGCACTTTTGCCTTGGTGTGGGTGAAGCTCTGGGGCGGGCACCCCCAGACCGCGCCGGGGACGGCTGGGGCCAAAAAGCCCGCGAGCGTGGGCGCGGTCTGGATCGTCGCATTGATCTATGCGATCTACCTCTCGGTGCCTTTGGGGATCGTGGCGCTGCTGCTGCCGCGTGGCAGCAGCGGGAGTGACGACGAGCCTGAGGACATGCCACCGCCCAAGAAGATGAAGAAGCCGCACGATCATGGCGGCGGCCACCCTCTGAATGCGTGGCTGTGGCCGCAGCCGCACCATGCCTGACCCGCTGGGCCTGCTGGGCCTACAAATTGCGCGCCTGGCTTCCTTTCAGGGAGCCTTGGCGCTGGCGGCTTCGGCTTCGCGGAGCTTTTTCACTTCGAGAGCGGCATCGAGATCTTTGGCGCGGGTGAGTTCGTCCTGGTAGGCTTCGAGGGCTTGGAGGTATTTCTCGTGCAGGAGGTGCAGGCGTTCGTCGCGCTGGGTGGTGAGCTGGCTGAGGCTGGTGTGGTAGGTGAGGCGCAGGGTGTGGAGGGGCTCGGCGGGGGGGGCCGCTCCGGCGGGGAGCGGGGCGTGGTCTGCCACGCGTTTTTTCTCGGCGCGCAGGCCGAGGGCACCATCGAGATTGCCGGCCTGGGTGGCGACTTCGAGGGCGCGGTCGAGCGCGGCGGTGTATTTGGTGTCGAGGGATTGGAGGGCTTCGAGATGCGCGGGGGTGATGTCGCGCGCGATGGCGGCGGTGTAGGCGTCCTGGAGCTGGATGATGCGGGGGTCGGTGGATGGGGCGAGCTTGACCAGAGGTGCGGGCTGGCCGGGCGCGGGGGTGGGCGTGAGGCTGCGCACCTGGATGTGGGAGAACCAGGCCTCGAGCGCGGCGATGCCCCAGGAGCCGCCGGTGGTGATGGTGCTGTCGTGGAGCTCGAGGGCGAGCTTGCCATTCACGAGGACCTGGAGGTGATCGCCGATGACGGAGATCTCCAGATCGAGATAGGCACCGAGGACGTAGGGCTCTGGCAGCGGGAAGGTGCCGATGACCCTGCCCTTGCCACGGGTGACGGCATAGACGGAGCCTTCACGCACGGCGGCCTGGCCGGTGCGGATGTATAGCATGAGCTGGTAGTAGCTGCTGTCTTTGGTCTTGGCGCTGCCACTTTGCCGGATGCGGAGCTGGGGGAAGCCGGTGCGCTCGTGGAAATGAAAGCGTGCGCGGATGGCTCCGTCTGGGCCGGGCTGGGGGATCAATAGGCCATTGCCTTGGCGCACGCGCAGCAGCCCATCCGCCAGCTCGGCCTGGCCTTTGGGGTAGTCTTTGAGCTCCTGCTCCGTGGCGAGGATGGTCTGCCACCCATCGGTGTCCTGGGCGTGTGCGGTGAGGGTGGTGAGTGCGAGAACCAGCAGAAGAAGGTGTTTCATGCTGCGCGGAGGATCTGGATGGTGGCGGGTTTCACAAGTGGAAAGTCGTTGGGCAAGGTGGGGGCGTGATGCTGGATGCTGGATGCTGGATGCTGGATGCTGGATGCTGGATGCTGGATCAGCGTCACGTCAGCGGTTCAATGTGCCGCCTTTCGCTGTGAGTGGTGCCGACCCCGGATGGGTCAAACCTTGTTTGAATAAGGAATGCAGGAAGGCAGGAACCGGAGGGGAGCTTCTGGTTTCCTGCTTTCCTGCTTTCCTGCTTTCCTGCTTTCCTGGTTTCCTGCTTTCCTCATTCATCTCTTCTGGAGGAGTGCGGATGTCTGCACTGTGTGGGCGGGCTGCAGTACGTGGTTCTGAATGGGTCTGATCTTCAATCCAGTTTGATAAGAAAGGCAGGAAGGCAGGAACCGGAGGGGAGTTTCTGGTTTCCTGCTTTCCTGCTTTCCTGCTTTCCTCATTTATCTCTTCTGGAGGAGTGCGGAAGGCTGCGCGGCGGAGCTGGCGCTCACTTCGCGGGCGGGGCGGCGGAGGTCAGGTCGAAGTGCAAGGGCGGCGCATCGCTGGGGATGACGAGGTGGGGCGGGACGGTCTGCTGCACGAGGAAGTCGGAGTCTTCGAGCCAGGGGTATTTTTCGCGCTCGCGGGCATCGACTTCGCGCACGATGAAACCGGTGGGAAGCGGCTGGGGGACGAGGGTGAGGATGGTTTTCAGAGGGCTGTCGGGGAGCTGCTCGCGCAGTTCGTTCGCCTCGACGACGTAGGCGATGGCTGCCTGGTCGGCCTGGCTGGTGCTTTTTTTGTACTGCTCCCATTTACGGGCTTCATTGACCTCGGCGGCCAGATAGACCAGTGCTGCCGGGATGGTCAGGACGAGCACGGTGAAAAGGACGGTCGAACGAAGGGTCGATTTTTTCATGCGGTGGGTGGGGGTGCAGCTAGGTAACGGATTGGGGCGTGGTTTTCAATCCGTTTAACCCAGGTGCCTTGCGCGTGGTCGGGGGGTATGGGGATGGTCAACTGAGAGCCGAGCGAGACGGACGACTGCAAGGTGCCTGAAAGGTGAGCGCAGCGAATCGACTGAAATGGGCCGAAGGTGGCGGGGCTTTCATCTGCGCTGCTTTCTCTTTTTGCGCAGGTGGCTTGGCGGTGTGGCTTGGATGTGGAACAGGCTGCTAGCCTGTGGGACTGGCGGATGCGCTACCATACCACAGGCTGGCAGCCTGTATCACAAACTGAAATATCGTCGGTTTTTTGAACAAACGGGTTGAATTTTCAAAAGTGGGACCCAATCGGGTACGGGATGCCGGAGCGGTGATGCTGCTTTTTTCTGGATACCAGTTTCTACCACCCCTAACCACGACTGACCATGGCACGTACTTCTTTGACAACAGCACGCTCTGCGGCAGGGGGCCGGCGGCGGCGGGCCAAGGCACCGGGGGTGGTGAAGACAGCGGCGGGTGCGACGGAGCCGGTGAATAGGGCCGATACGACCTCTTCAGCGGAGCCGAATGCCCCCCATCTCCTGGGTGCGGACGCGCTGCCGCAAGCCTCTGAGACTGCTGCAGACACGGCTACAGCCTGCGCAGCGGAGCCTGCGCCCACCGGTTTGCGCCGGTGGCTGGCGCGGGCGCGCGCGCTGGGGCTGACGGTGCCGGAGCTGGTCAGTGAGCTGCATCTGCGCCTGGGGCTGCCGCTGCTGGAGGTGGCGCACATTCTAAGCCTGGGCCTGGATGCGGTGCGCGCGCACTGGCTGCTGGGCCGCAGCGCACGCGCGGCGCTGGCCCCGCAGTCGGAGGCGGACTTCGCCCTGCTGCGCGAGCACCTGAGCGAGGTGCTGTGGCAGACGGTTCATGCCACCTACCCGGACGTGCTGGCAGATGCCGACGACGCTGACGCCGACCCGCCGCCCCCCGCGACGCCGCCCATGCTGTCCGTGCGCCTCAAGGCGCTGGATCAGATCGCTAAGCTCTACGACCTGAGTCTGGAGCAACGCGCCACCGACGGCGGCCCCCTGCCCTACGCCACGCCGGAGGAGATCGCGGAGTCCGTGCGGGAGCGGGTGCTGGAGATGCACCTGCGGGCGGAGTGAGGCGCGAGTGTGAACAGGGGTGTAGCAGTTTACGAGACTGAGTTCCAGTCAGCAGGCTGTCGATCGCTCGAAGGTTGTGGGCTTCGACGACGGCGGGCTGAGGACAGCCCGCCCTACCAGCGCTGGACATGCGCGCCCCCAGTGCTGGCAGGATGCTTGGTGCTGCAAGCACCGTGGAGCGGCCCCGGTGTCGTTTTTTCCAGAAATGAGTTTTGCGAACTGCTACAAGTGAAACGGGGGGTATCCGGCGCGGCCTCGATCCGGGCGCTCCGCCGCGCCTTTACCGCTGAGACTGCTGGATGCGCGGCAGGCGGGGTCAAAGCTGGGCTTCGAGGTAGGAGATGTCTTCCACGTCGGCCAGGGCGGCGAGGAGGATGGTGAATTGATTGAGCTTCTGCTGCAGGGCGGCGAGCTCGGTGCGAAAGAGCCGGCATTGGTCGGGCTTGTCGAAGGCGCCGGCGAGGCTGGCCTTGTGCCAGTGGGCGGTGAAGGGGCGGACGATCTGGTTGAGCACGGGGATGGCGATCTTGGCGAAATTGAGGCACTCTTTGCCGTTCTTTTTGATGATGGTGCGGATGGTCTCAAAGAGGGAGTACACGCTGGTGAGCGCGGTCTTTTCATCGCCGTGCCCGGCTGGCAGGGCCTGGGTGGAGATGCGGGTGAGGAGCTCGACGTAAAGATCCCATGCGGCGGTTTGGTCTGCGGCCTTGGGTTCCCATTTCAGCGAGAGGAAATGGAGATTGAGCTGGAGCTCGCTCATGTTCCAGTCTTTGAGGAAGTCTTTGAGAGTTTTCATCGGGTGTGCGGGTTGTTGGTGGTGAAGGGTGTGGATGCGACGGATGAAAGCCGGGGATGAATCTGCTGGCAATGGATTTGCGCGGAGTGGGGGCGCGGGGTGTTGGTATGTGTGTGGGATGGGATGAGAGGTGGCGTGTGTTTCGTCTTAGGCGGGTGTGGGGTGGGCACCTGAAAAAAGCATTGCAATGCATGGTGTGAATGATCCAATGTGGCGATGGCTGCGTTTCTCAGCAGCTTTCCTGCGCCCCTTTCACCCCTCTGCTGCTGCATGCCATTCTCCGCTTTCTTCCCCCGCCGTGCTTCCCTGCTTGCTGGTCTGGCCGCCCTGGCGCTGCTGCCCGCCTGCGCGAAGGTGACCTTCCACACGGACCCGCAGCTCAAGCACAAGACGGGCCTCAAATTCTACACGTCAAAGCCCTACCTGCTGGTCTCCTACACGGGCAACAAGGACACCCCCATCAAGATCGACAACATCAGCCTGCCCGACCTGCAAAACCCCACGTATGCGGTGTACCACAGCGGCTGGGGTACGCATGAGTTCACCATGGGCGTGAACGCGAACGGGACGCTGAGCACCTACGGCCAGAAGGCGGACTCGAAGGGGCCGGAGACGATGACCGCGCTGGGCAATCTGCTCAGCTCCGCCGGCAGCGGCCTGAACAGCGCGGCCACGGGCCTGAACACGCTGCACAAGCAGTCTGCCAACTACGATGCGGCCACGCAGGCGGTGCGCGCGGCGAATGCCAGCCTGGCGGACATCTCGCTCAAATCTGCCAATGAGCTGAAGCCCTACACGGCGCTGCAGACGGTGGCCACCAGCACGGTGCAGACGCTCGGCAAAGTGGCGCAGGATCTGACGAAGGATCCGCAAGCGCAGATCGCCCCGCTGGAGCGCGCCCGGAGCGCGCTCACTGGCGTGCAGATCCCGGACACCGGCGTCGTGCTGAAAACACCGGCAGACATGAAGATGGCTGCGGATTTAAAGGCGGCGGTGGACAAGGCGGTGTCATTCATCAACAGCGCACTGCAGACCCTGAAGAATCCTGATGCCGAGCCACCACCGGCAGCCAGGCCTGACTTTAAGCTCTTTGAGATCCTCATCGAGGACGGTGCCACCGTGCTGCGGGAGGTGCGCATGGAGCCTGCGCAACTGAGAGCGCTCAAGGCCGCCTATGCCAAGTAGCACGTCCAAGCCACCGGCACGCGCCACGCCGCAGCGCCCGGCTCCTGCCAGGAGCAGTGGCGCAGGCGGTGGCCGCAGCGCTGAGCGTGCGAAGACGAAGCCAGCGCCCAAGACAAAGACAAAGACAAAGACAAAGACAAAGGCCAAGGCAAAGACTAAGGCCAAGCCGATACCGCAGCAGAAGCCAAGGGCGCAGCAGGTGCCGAAGCAGCCGGGCAGGCAGAAGCCTGTGCTGAAGACCCAGCCCGTGACTAAGCCGGGGGTGAAGGCCAAGCGCGCCGCCAAAGCGCAGTCGCAGCGCAGGCCCACGCGCACAGCGGCTGCCGCCCCTGCTCCGACGACTGCACGCGCCGCGAAAGCGCAGGCGCAGCACCAGCGCCGCCACCAGGCCGCGCGCAAGGGGGCGGACCGCCGGCTGCACCGCCTGCCCAATGTGCTGGGCTCATGCTTTGGCGTGAAGCACAAGGACGGCGTGCGCACCGGGGAGCTGAGCTACACGCTGCTGGTGAGCCAAAAACTCCCCGCGCAGGAGCTGACGCCGGAACACCGCATCCCCGCCACGGTGATGCGCCTGGGCACGCGGATGCCGACGGATGTGCGCGTGATCGGCCCCATCCGGCGCGAGGCTGGCTATGCGATGGATGACGGCACGCAGGTCGGCACCATCGGCGCGTTTGCACGCCGTGCGGACGGGCGGCTCTACGCGCTGACGTGCGCCCACTGCATCACCGGCCGCGATAAAGACATCCACGCCCGCAAGCAACTGCGCATCGAGTACCCAGAGCGCAACGTGGGCATCCTGCCGCTGGGCGTCAGCGCAGAGGCGGACATGGCCGCCGGCACCGGCATGCAGCCGGAGTTTGGCGAGTTTGACGCTGCCCTAGCCGAGCTGAGCGATGACGCCGCAGTCACCGCGCCCGCCCTGCTGGCGCATGTGCGCGGCTGCGCCGAGCTGCCTGTCTATGAGCCGCCAGCGGGGCTGAGCCCCGAAGAGCTGGCCGACCTGCTCAGCTTCACCCCGGTGCAGGGCTGGGGTGCCGCCGCCAACGGCATGCTGCGCGGGCAAATCGAAGGCGTCATGGTCTTCGTTCAAGGCCAGTACTTTGACCTGATGATCACCGACCCCGGCGGGCAGGGCCTGACGACGGTGGGAGATTCCGGGCTCATCTGGACCGGCCCGCTGGGCAAGGCCTACGGCATCCACATGGCCGGAGACGGCCCGTCCGGCAGCGCCAGCGCGCACACCTTCGCCTGCTTCGCACACCGCCCAGCCAGACGCTACGGCCTGACACTGCTGAGCCCGTGAGAGGGAGGGGGCTGGATGATTGGCATTTTACCTTTTACTTCCGCCCGCTCAATGCACGGCACTCATGGTTTTGACGAATCTGGGGCTGGCGTTGCAGGCAGGGCTTGGGGTGGGTTTGCAACAGGCTGCGCTGCGGACTTTTGCACATGATCGGTCATCGCGGAGATCAGGCTTTCAGCGGCGGTTTTCACCGCCTTTGCATGGGACGGGTCTTCCTTCGGAGCCAGGATGAATACCGCAGCCGCAATCGCGAGGTTGGCAAGAATCAGAATGGTAAAATAGACAGCAGCCCATCTTCCTTTCGAAGCCATGAGGCTGCGGTTTTTGACCTTCCGCAGGTGGGTCTCCCACCCATGGGTCTTCGGCAGAAACATGGCCTCCGACTCTTGCAGATACTTGCCAATTCCTGCCATGGAAGTCTGAAACGACGCCCAACGCAGCAACCACACGAGGGTAAGAACGGCAGGAATGAGCAGAAACGGGCTCGTCACGATCCAGTGTGGCGCGGTCACCCACCAGGCCCAGAAGGCAGCCGTCGCGGCGATGCTGTAGTTGACGCAGTTGGTTGACTCCTTGTCGTAGGAGTCAATCTCAGCGCACAGTCGTTTGTATTCTTCGATGACAAAGGTGGGTGATTGCGAATGGAAATCAGCTTTGGCAGGGGCAGGCACCTGGCTGACCATCAGGGGAGCGGACGCGTTGGGTGGGGATGATTGAGGTGGCGGCATGGGCATTCGTTCCTTGTCCTTGTTCTTGCGCTTTTTCCTGTTCATAGCCTCGAAGTGATTTTCTACAGAGATGTGCGTGGTCGGCCTCGGCGGCCTGTGCCTGACGTTGTTTGAGCGGAGGCTTGGGGGCCACTGGCCGTGCCGGTGAGTTCCGCGACGAGGGCGGAGAGGAGGTTCGCGGCAGCGGCGCGGGAGTCGGCGAGCTGGGTTTCCAACGCGTCCACCAAGGCCATCAGTTGATCCACTTTGGCGACGATGCGGCGTTGTTCGGCGAGGGGTGGGACTCCCACAGGCATCTTAGCGAGGATTCCTTGATTGAGGTTTTGCATCGTTGATCCGACAGATGCACCACCGAGATACTCACGGGCCTCTGGGGCACCGATAAGTAGAGCCAGAAAAGGCGCGTACATCCCGGTTGGCATTCTGAGCACCAAGCTCCCAGTTCCGCACAACCAGCCGTCTTCAGTTTTGGTGACTATGGCACAGCGTCCCATTTCTCCTCGCCGGGCCATTACGATGTCGCCTTCGTTTAACCGAAAGACATCAAGGCGTTTCAATGTGTCAGCGCCTATCGCCATAGACTCAATTGGCACAATCTTACCGTCCTTCAGCGATGCGGGATTGATGACTGGAGTTCCACCGAGCTGATAATCGCTCTGGTGCAGAGAGCTTCCAAAAGGACCAGTTTGAATTTCCATCACCAATTCGATCATACGTGCCAACGCCCGCCCTGGACGGATATCATAGGCGACTTCTCCCTCTTCAACATGAGGCAGCGGTTTCATCGGACTAATCAGGCGCGCCTTTACAGCAGCCAATCGTTCTACATCAATTTTTGCCAGCAACTCCTCCGCCGGTTCGTCTTTCGGATCTGGCGGAACCAGCTTGCCCTGAACAGCAATGGTGAGGATGGATTTGCGGAGGTCGGCGGGGGAGACGGTGTAGGACTTGTGGAAGATGAAGTCCAGGTTGGCCGGGGTGGGTGCGTCGGCAAATCGAGCCAGCGATGCGCGGGCGAGCACGGCGTGCTGCGCCTCCCGTTCCTGCTGCTGCGCCTCCAGCCGATCACACAAGGCCATCAACTCATCCACCTTGGCGACGATGCGCTTTTGTTCGGCGAGGGGTGGGACTCCTAAAGGCATCTTCGCCAAAATCGACTGATTGAGATTTTGCATGGTTGCCCCCACCG
>NCCR01000385.1:0-2280 GCA_002279765.1 Verrucomicrobia bacterium 12-59-8
TGGGCGCTGGGCTCATCTCGGCGGAGCGAGATGGCTACTGTACACGCTCTAATTGTTGAGCGCGGCGGTGGGCTCGGGAGTGGTGGGCGGGGGCTGGTCGCCGTTTTTGACGACTTCGACGAGGCGTTTGATGCCGTCGCGGGCCATCTCGCTCTGGGGGTGCATGCGCTTGGCTTTGAGATACCAGGCGAGGGCGGAGCCGACCTGCTGCTTTTCTTCGTGCTGACGGGCGTTTTCGATGGCGGTGACGAATTCGCTGGCCTTGACGCCGAGATCGGCGCGCAGTTTGCTGAGGACGGGATCGTCGGGGAAAACCTTGGACTCTTTTTCAACTTTTTCCCAGGCGGCGGGCGGGCTGGCGGCAGCCATTTCTTTGGCACCGCCGACGATGAGTTCGAGACGGCCCATGTCTTTGAGGACTTTTTCGAGCTGCTGCTTGCGGGTGAGATCGTCGGCGACGGCGGCGATGAAGGGGGCCTGGTTTTCGAAGATCTGGCGGTAGTTGCGCTGGCTGAGGAGGCGGTCGAACTCCATGAGGGCCTGGGATTTGACGTCGGTGGACTGCATCATGTGCTCGCTGAGCTGGGAGACGCGCGGATTGGTGGGCCAGATTTCTGCGGCGGCCTTCATTTCCTTCTCAACAGTCACGGCATCCTTGTTGCCCATGGCGGCGTTGGCGTTGTTCACATGAAGGTTGCTCATGGTTTTGGCGGTCTGAATGGCGGCCAGGGGCTTGGCGTATTCAAAGTCGTCAGAGGCGGAGCGCAGTTCCATGACGACGGTTTCAGCGCTGGCATAGTCCTTCATTTCCAGGAAGGAGAGGAGCTTGTTTTTCTTGCGCACGAAATCGAGCACCTTGGTCTTTTCAGACATGGGCAGGCGGCGGACGCGGGGGAGGTATTCGCCGATGGCGTAGGCTTCGAGGAGACGGTTGCCGGCGCTGTCCACATCGCGACGGGCGACGAGATTTTCGAAGGAGACGAGGGATTCATCGACGCTGCGGATGGCTTCGAGGGAGAGGCCGTCGATCATGCTGACGGTGGGAGGGACGCCGAAGCTGCTGGCGAGCATTTTTTGCACATCGCTCTCTTTGTCGAGCTGGAGGATGCTTTCGCCATCGCGGAAGAGATTGGGATAAAAGCGGCAGGCGATGACGGCGTGCTCAAAACGGCGCTGCAGGAAGAGCTGGATGATGAGGGCCTGGAACTGGATTTTGCTGGTGACCTCGGAGAGACCCATGGCGGTCTCATTCAGTTTGGTGCGGGCTTCGATTTCGGCGATGCCCTTGATGTAGCCGGAGGTGCGGCCCGTGGTGGCGCTGTTGTTCTGCTGCTGCTGCTGGGTGGTTTGCGCTGCGCCGTTTTTGGAGGCGGGGCCGCTGGCTTTGGCCAGGGGGGCGCTGCTCATCGCCAGGTCCGCGTTCCATTCGAGCTGCCTGCGGCGCTCCATCATGGCGGTGTTGGCGAGCTTGCGTTCGTTGACACGTTTCTGGGAGGTCCACACGTCCCAGATGGAGTTGGCGACGGCATTGCAGAGGCCGCCGTCGATTCTTGCGGCCCCGGCTTCCGGGAGCAGGGCGAAGGCTTTCATGACTTCGGGGCCACGGGCCTGGGCCTTGGTGACGGGATCGGGCGCCTGCTTGTGGGTGGGGGCCAGGAGTTCCATGATCTGGGCCATGAGATCACGATAGGCCTGGTCTTCAGGGCCGTTGGCCTCGGGCGTGGTGAGATAAGTCTCAAACCGGGAACGCATGAGGCGGTTGTTGGTCACGTTCCAGAGCTTGCCGTTGAAGGAGACGTTTTCCGAGCCGGGGTCGCCCATGGGCATGTTGTTGAGCCCGGTCTGTGTATCGGTCTGCCGGTCTGCGGCGGTGCCGGGAACGACGTTGAAACTGTTGCTGGAGGTGGAGTTGGAGGCGGGAGGGGCGCCGACACCGGTGCTGCCAGGGAGGACCTGGGCGCTGGCGGATGACAGTCCGGCGAGGACAGAGGCAAGAATGAGGCGCTTCATGACGGAGTGGATTTACGCTTTGACGAGGTCGAGCACTTTCAGCACACCGGTTTCCAAGACGTGCACTTTGAGGATGTAGCGCTGCCCGCGCTGAATGTTGGCGCCTTTGTAGTCCGGCGGAACCCAGACGGGGACGAAGGTATTGCCGGAGCCGTCGCTGAGCTGCAGGCTGAAGAGGCGGCCATCGGTGCTGCGCCAGTTGTCGAGACGGTCATCCACGGTACCTTCGACCTTGTATTCGTTGCCGCTGAGAGCGGTGGCGTTTTCCAT
>NCCR01000385.1:2320-6125 GCA_002279765.1 Verrucomicrobia bacterium 12-59-8
TGGTGCGGTTCATCAAAGCGAAACCACCGCCACCGACGACGGCGAGAATGACGATCAAACCCAGCCAGTGGGTGGGTCGGACTCCAGATTGGGCACGGCGTGACATGGGAGAATCAGGAAAATAGGGTGAATGGGTCGGTGAAAGGCAGGGTGAAAATCGGCTACAATCGCTGGCTGTCCAATCCAAGATGGCACAGGTTGTAGCTCATGGAGTCCCCTTTTGAGAAGTAATATCCGCATTTATCGCGATTCGTTTCAAGGAATCGGCTGCCGAACCGGATGCATGCTGCACCTGGCTTTGATGGGCGTGCTGGGGGTGGGGTTGCTGATCCTGGCGATCAAGAACCGTGTGTGGGAGCTGAATGTGACGGTGGAGATGCCGACTGGGAAGAAGGCGGAGGGGGAGAAGTGAGCGGTGGGCTGGATGCTGGATGCTGGATGCTGGATGCTGGATGCTGGATGCTGGATGGCGGGCGGTGAAATGACGAAACCAGAATGACGAATGGTGGTCTTAATTCTACTTTGGTAAGTCGTCGGGGTTTTGGGATCTGTGGGCACGCGCTGAGCGCGGCGGAGCTTCTTGGAAACGCTGCTGGTGGGCGAGGTGTGTGGCGAAGGCTCTGGGTTTGCTTTCCTGTGATGACGCCTGGTACCAGGGGAGCCTCGCCAAGGCTTCCTCCTTCGCTCTGCGAGCTTCGGAGGACACGCGGCACCCCTTCGCTATGATGCGCAGTCCCGTTGGGACTGGTGTATAAAGCGAGGTGGGATGGCGAAAGACGACGGCAACCTGCCAGGACATCCATGGCATAAGATGTGATGCCGTGGAAGACCTTCCGGCGGATTTAGGCCCCCCCGATAACTTACCAAAGTAGAATTAGCGGGCCATAGTGGCTGCAAAGAAGCCGGAACTGCGGGCAAGAGTGCCCACATCACTTTACTTCTTCTCGGTGTCCGACTTGCCGGCTTTGAACTTCTTGAGCTCGTCTTCGATGCGCTTGCGGGCTTTCAAGTCGGGGGTCTTGAGGGACTCGGCGCGTTCGAGGTATTCGAGGGCTTTGGCTTTGTCTCCGAGGGCCTGGTGGGTGAGGCCGATGTGTTCGAGGATTTCGGCATCTTCGGGGGCGATGGGTTTCAGCAGGGCTTCGGCGCGCTGGAGTTCCTTGAGCGCTGATGGGTAGTTGCCTTTTTTGTAATGGAACCAGCCGAGGCTGTCGATGTAGGCGGGTTGATCGGGCAGAAGTTCGTTGGCCTTGGCGATGAGTTCACCTGCTTTGTCGAGATTCGTGCCGGCATCGAGCCACATGTAGCCGAGGAAGTTCATGGTGTTGGCGGCTGCTTTGGCTTCTTCGCGCGGGGTGAGCGTGATGGATTTCTGCAGCATGCGCGAGGCGTCTTCAAAGCGTGCGAGGCGTTCGAGTGTGACGCCGTATTGATAGTAGAACAGGTGGTCGAGCAATTCGCTCTGGGTGGAACTGGCGAACTGCTCGGCTTCGGCGAAGTGCTTCACGGAAGGCACCCACTCCTCACGCGAACGATGGGCGATGGCGAGCTGATAGTGAACGAGCGGATGATCGGGGAAGAGGCGCACACTGCGCTGGCCCACGCGCACCATGTCTTCGAACTTTTGTGTCTGGTAGAGCTCCCAGCCGAGCTTCACGTAGTCGCCGATCTCACCGCCGCCGTTTTGGATGGCGGCTTCGAGATGAGGGATGGCTTTTTCGGGCTGCTTGAGCTTGTCGTACTCACTGGCGAGCAGGCGCTGCTGCTCGGCGTCATTGGGCACCTGTTTGACGATCTCCTCCAGGGTAGCGAGCGCTTTTTCTTTTTGTTCGCTGGCGCCGTAGAGGCGGTAGAGGAGCTTGCGGGCGTCGAGGCTGTTGTGCTCGGCGACGAGTTTCTCGCAGAGCTGGCGCGCGCGATCAGGATCGTTGGTCAGGAGGTACTGCCGGGCGACTTCGAGGGTGACCTGCTCGGCTTCGGCTTTGCTGGCGGTGGGGTCACGCGCTGGCGGTATTCGAGGCTGTACTCGGCCTGACCGAGGGGCCAGACGCGCTCGGCAGTGTGGCCGGTGGCCAGCCAGTATTGAGGGTCGCGGCTGTTCTGATTGGCGGCCTGCTTCATGACCTCGATGGCCTTGTCACGCTCGTTGCGGGTGAGGTGCAGCATGACGGCCATCTCATAGACTTCGGCATGAGAGGGAAATTTGGCCAGTGCCTCGGCCACGGCCTTGGAAGGAACCTCGTCCTTTTCAAACAGGTCCTCGGGCGGGTAGGTGCTGGCGAAGCGTGCGAGATTGAGCAGCGGCGCGGGTGTGCGCGGGCTGGCCTTTACGGCGTCTTCGAGGATTTTCATCGCGGCCGCGCGCCCTTGGAACTGCATGGCAAGCCCGGCGGTATGCGAGGCCAGATCCGAGTTGCTCGGATCAGCTTTGAAAACAGCGAGGTAATGGTCCAGCGCCTGCCGCAGTTTTCCGGCGGACTCGAACTGCAGTGCGGCACTGAAATGCGCCAGGACGTCTGCCCTGGAGGCAGCACCCTGAGACAATTGCAGGTCTGAATTGTCCGCCGCTCTGACCCCCAAGGACAGGTCCGCTGTGATAGCAGCGTGACCCGGGTGGTGGGAGACAAGAAAAGCGGCAAGACAAATCACCTGGCAGGGCCGCAGAGCCCTGCCAACCGAGCCGTACCCGGACATGACAAAGCTTCCTGCGTCTCGATACCATCGAATCGCACTACGGAGAGGAGCCATGCCGGGAAGGCTAGCGGTTACGACTTGTAGCGCAAACGCTTCTTGTGACGGTTTGCGCGCATGCGCTTCTTGCGCTTGTGCTTGTTGATCTTCGTTTTTCTCCGCTTTTTGAGCGATCCCATGTTCGTGTTCTCCTGTTTGTTGGCGTTGATCTTAGTGGACGACTTTATTCAGCGGGTATTCCACAATACCCTCAGCCCCCAGCGACTTCAGCCGTGGGATGATTACCCGCACGGTGGCTTCGTCAATGACCGTTTCCACGGCCACCCAATCCTGGCTGGCGAGAGTTGAAACGGTAGGCGAGCGCTGTGACGGCAGGCATGCGACCACTTCCTGCAGCTGGTTCGCGGGGACGTTCATTTTGAGACCGACCTTGTGGCGGGCCTCGAGCGCACCTTTGAGCAGCAGCACGAGTGTCTCCATCTTCTGCCGCTTCCATTCATCACGGGCGGCAGGTCGGCTGGAGACAAACTGGGGGTAGCTTTCCATCAGCGTGTCCACGATGCGCAGCTTGTTCGCGCGCAGGGACGAGCCGGTTTCGGTGATGTCCACGATGGCATCCACCATTTCGGGCACCTTTACTTCGGTGGCGCCCCAGCTAAATTCGACTTCGGCCTCGACGCCATTGGCGGCGAGGTATTTCTTGGTCATTTCGACCGCTTCGGTGGCGATGCGCTTGCCCTGAAGGTCCTTGACGGACTTCACGGGGGAGTCGTCCGGCACGACCAAAACCCAGCGGGTGGGCCAGGAGGTGGCTTTGCTGTAGCGCAGGTCGGTGATGACTTCGACATCCGCGTTGTTTTCCACGATCCAGTCACGGCCGGTGATGCCGCAGTCGAGGAAGCCGTGATCGACATAACGACCGATCTCCTGGGCGCGCAGCAGGCGAAGCTCCAGCTCGGAGTCATCCACCGAGGGGCGGTAGGAACGGGAGGAGATGACGATGTTGAACCCCGCACGCTTGAATAATTCAAGCGTCGGCTCCTGCAGGCTGCCTTTGGGCAGACCCAGGCGGAGGATGTTCTTTGGTTCGGACATGGTTGGGGGAAGGGGGCGC
>NCCR01000015.1:0-32397 GCA_002279765.1 Verrucomicrobia bacterium 12-59-8
GAACCACTTTGTTTGAACGGCGAAAAATGGACTGTAGTGTGGGCATGAGCAGCCGCTTTTCGATGAGCAGCTTCTGCGTGTCCGGGGGCAGGGCAGCCGTGGTGGAGAGCAGGGCCTTCAGGAAGGGCTGGTCGGTGAAGGAGGAGCCTTGGGAGATGAGCAGACAGGGAGTGTTCAGCGGCAGGAGATCGCCATAACCGCCGCCGCCGCTGCCATTGGCACCGATGTCGTAATCCAGATGCTCAGGATAGATGAACAGGTTGTTCGAGAGATACTGCTGGGCAAGGAAGCGATTGCCGCCGGGGTCCATCATGTAAATGCGCGGCAGGCAGCCGAGCTGTGTGGCAGCGGAAGCCATGGAGCAGTTGCCCAAGGTTGGCTGGGGACGGAGCTGCGTGGCGGCACCGGCAGCTTTATCATTCTCGGCACCTTTATAGACCTGCAACTGCGGGTAGAGCGCGGTGTTCAGCGGCGAATGCTGGCCATCGCGATTTTCGTACATGATGGCCTGGAGTCCAGCCGCCGTGCCTTTGGCAAACCAGTCATTGAGCAGCCCGGCGACTTTGTCCGTTCGCAGAGTGACGGGCTGTGCGATGACACCGGTCAGCCCAAGCGTCAGAAACGCAAGGAGACGAAGGCAGGCCATGGGCGGTGTCAGCACGTCCCATTGTCACGGCAGCGCCGCAGTTCGCAAAAGGAATATGCTACAGGGAAGGTTTAGCTTTCGGGCGAGGCCAGCGGGAAACGCAGCTTGATCTCGGTGCCTTGATCGGGATGGCCCTGGACGAAGAGCTGGCCGCGCATTTGGTCGGCAAACACTGCGAGGATTTTGAGGCCAAGGCCGCCGCCCTCACCGGGATGAAACCCGGCCGGCAGCCCCACACCATCGTCACGGATGACCAGCTCCCCGCTGCCCTGGGTGTAACTCAGCAGGGCGGTGACCAAGCCCTGACGGCCATGCGGATAGGCGTGCTCGAAGCAGTTCGAGAGCGCCTCGTTGAGCGTGAGTGCGAGGGGCATGAGCCACTCCTGCTCAATGGGGCCTTCCTGCACTTCCAGATGCACCTTGATCAAGTCTGACTTCACCTCGTAGCATTCACGGAGATGCACGACGAGATCGCGCGCGAAGTCGCTGAAGGTGTCTCCCTTCCCCAATGCGACCTGATACAAATGCTGATGCAGGGCGGCGATGGCACGCACGCGGTTCTGGCTGGAGCGCAGGGCGTTGCGGGCGTCCTGATCGCTCACGTCATTGATCTGCATGTTGAGCAGACTGGAGATGATCTGGAGATGATTTTTGATGCGATGATGCGTCTCGGTGAGCAGGAGCTTCTCGCGCTCGAGATCGACGACCGGCCAGCGCTGGCTGGAAGGTGACACCACTTGGAAAGCCAGCGGGATGGCGGCTTTCAGCAAGGCTGGCAGAGGCACCGGAGCCGCAGGTGCTGCTGCTGCGTTCACCGCAGGGAAATGGGAGGTGAGTTCGACCCCGCCTTCCACCAACGCGCGCGCGCTGGTTTTCACTTCACCGCGTTTGCCATTCCCGCCAAAAAACGGCCGCGAAATGATGCGCTGCGGATGCACTGCCTGATCCGCGAGATCCGCGAAGAAACCCGTGGCGTCTGAGGGACGGAAGAACTGATGGAGCGGCCGCCCGATGGCTGTGGCCGCCTCCAATCCAAAGACCTGCTGGGCATTCTCGGTCCAGGAGCGCACGCGGCCATTGGCGTCAGTGGTGAGCAGGACGGCGCTGGCGGGCCTGGGGGTGGCGGCAGGCATTTGAGCAATGGGTGCGATGGCAGACTCCGCAACCAGTGCGCTTGTGCCTGCGGGCTCCGTGGCTTCCTGCAGGTAGTGAATGGTGCAGTGGGTTTCCCCATGCGCATCTGGAACGGCTGACAGGTGCAGAATGGCGCGCGAGAAAGTGCCATCGACGCGCTTGATACGCACGCCGAGCGCTTCAGCCTGCCTACCGCTGCTTTGCAGGGAGCGCAGGGCATCACGCCGTGCCATGGCGCTGTCCGGATCCAGCCACGCATCCAGCGGATAGCGGCGCAGCTCGGACTTGGCCTGGCCGAGCAGCGCTTCGGCATGCTGATTGACTTCGAAGATGACCCCGGCCTTGTCCGTCATGACAATGGCGATGGGACTGCCCTGCATCAGCGTGCGGAGCTTGGCCTCCATGCTGCGGAGCTGCTCTTCGTGACGGGTGTGCTCGGTGGCGTCCTGAATGCTGACGAGCAGACCACCACCAGGCAATGCCATGGGGTGAAACTCCAGCTCTTTGAGCAGGCCGTCGGCGGTGGCGAGCGACAGCGTGCGCGTCAACTGACGCCTCCAGACGCTTTCACGCCAAGCCAGCACGACCTGGGCGCGGTGCTCCTCGGTAGGGCAGGCATGCGCCAGCCAGCTTTCGACGGTTTGATCGGTTTCGAGCGGACGCCCCAGCAGTCTGGCAAGACCTTCATTTTGAAACACCGGAACACCACGCTCATCGAGCACAAAGACGCCACATGGAATGCCTTCGAGATAACTGCGCAGGCGGGCTTCACGCCTGCCAAAGGCCTGCTGCGCTTCCGCCAGAGTGCGCAGTTCCTGCCGTGCGCGTGAAAGCTCGTTCTCCATGCGCTGCAGCGCGGCTTCATCCACCGGTGCGGCAGGTGCAGCCGCAGCAGGCAGCAGCGGTGCGGGTGCAAGTGCAGGGGGCGGAGGCGTGAAGCGGGTCAGACCTTCCACCGCCGTCAGTGGAGAAAATCCCATCAGCAAAAACTGGCAGGAAAAGTCAGCCGCACCCTTGCGGGCCAGCGCTGAAACCAGCCAGCGTGATGGGGTGGCGGGGTCGGCAGAGGCATCCGTCCGAGTGATGATGCAGACCGGAGCAGGATCCTGCGTCAGCTCCACGCGGGTTAGAGCATCGAGAGTCTGCTGGCGCAGTGCGCTGTAGTCGCGGCCTTCCCCAAACACTTCCCAGAAGCAGGTGGTGCCTTCCTGAATCCCTTTGTCCAGCGTCAGGTGTGCAGCAGCGACATTGGCACGAAGAATCGCCCCCTCCTCATTCAGCACCAGCATGGGAATGGAACAGTCCAGTGGGGCGGGAGTTTTCGCCACCGGCGGGGCGCTGTCTTGATTCTCAGAGGATGGAGTTGCTTTAGCAGCATCTTCGTCGGCTGGCGGGGGAGAGCTAAACTTCTCACAGGTGACCATCAGGCCGCCGACTGCGGCATCACGCTTCTTGCGCCAGGGGCGTACCTCCCAGCGATAAACCAGATGGCGACCGTCAGGTCCGCTGAGGGAATCGTGCTCGCTGCGGACGATGTGTCCCTGCAACGCACGCTCATAGACCTGTCTCCAGCCTGGGTGCAGGCCCGGAAAAATTTCATACTGGCTCTTGCCGACGAGAGGCTGCACCTGCTGCAGGCCGAATTCACTGATCCACTGGCGGTTAGCCAGCATGTAGCGCATGCCACGGTCAAACATGGCCATCGCGACCGGAGCGTTCTCCACCAAGACGCCCAGCACCAACTCCATGTCCTCCGACTCATGTTTGGGGAACTCGGCGGTTCCTGGAGTACCCGCCATGCGCGGATCCCTAGCCTCGTCACGCATCTTCTCCAGCGGCGCGGTTTGCGCCTTGGGGTGAATGACATTTCTAAGGACCGAAGATGACATGGAGTGATTAGTTGAGAAATTTTGAAATTTAGGTTCTCCCAAGTTATCAGCAAGGCGAAAATGCGAGGATTTGAGACTCAGTTCAGCAATAAATGAGCCGGATGACAAGTTTCATCACCGCTGATGTGCAATCATTCACGATGGTAAGGTTCCCCGCGAATAATGGTGTAAGCGCGATAAATCTGCTCCATCAACATCACCCAGGCAATGTCATGCTGCATGGTGAGGGTGGAGAGCGACCAGCATAATCCGGCCTTGGCGCGAAGCTGCTGCGAGTGCCCGTCTGCACCGCCGATGACCAGACAGAGGCGCTTGCGGCCGGAAACCTCTTCATTCTCAATCCATTTTGCCATTTCAAGGCTGCGCAAGCTTCGGCCACGTTCGTCCAGCAGGATGCAGAGATCGCCTGCACACGCAGCTTCGATCTGTTTTTCCACCCGGTCTAGCGGCGCTTCCTTGATCACGACATGTTCGAAATGGCTGTAGTGCTGTAGTCTCTTCCAGTAGAGGTCCACGGCCTCTTTAACCCAGGAGTGTCCAGGCTTCCCAACAGTGATGATGCGCCATTGCATAAGGGCAAAAGCGCACATCTTGGCACATATACAAGGGGTGCATGATATTATTGCTATTTTAATAAAAATGGATTTTGTTGTTTAGCATTACCATCCTTGTTGTTGCATAATTTAAAAAGATCGTTAAAATGAGAATGCCAGTTTAAAAATTAACCGTTCGCTAAGTCTATGTCCCAAGCACCACATTCTTCGGTCCATCTCGTTGCAACCAGCCTTGTGACGCTCATGCTGACATCCTGTGCCGTTCCTCCCCGCGAGGCTTGGCAGGAGATTCAGAGTCGCGGTCTCTTCACCTATTACACCGGCAAACCGAGTCAGCCGCTGGGTTCGTCTGCTGGGTCCCCAACGCTGGCAAGCAGCACCACGCCGGTGCAAACTCCGAGCCCGATTGTGGGCCCTGAACGTCCAGCCACACCGCCTCCGGCCATGCTGAATGCTTCCACGATGCCTGTCGCGCAGGCCGTGCCAGACCTGCCCGGGTATGTGCGCACTCCTTTCACGAACCCGCCGCGCCTCGTCGATGTGCGCGGCATGTCTGCAGGTGCCAAAGTGGTCTGCCCCTACACGCAGCGTCCCTTCCTGGTCCCTGGCAGCGTGACAGCTTCCACCAACATTGCCGCCAGTCGTCCAAAGACACCTGCGGCTCCTGAGCGTCCGCGCACTGCGCCCGTCGATGCCAACAGCACCGTGGCTGCCATGACCAAAACCACCCCGTCTGCACCCACGACTCCGGCAGCGGCGCCAACGGCTCCTGCTCCTGATCTGCCTTACGGCTCGCCGATCGCTGGTCGTCCTGGCTTCGTGAACAGCCCGTTTGCCGCGAAACACCAACTGGTGGATGTCACAGGCCTGCCTGTGGGCATGGAAGTGAAATGCCCTTACACCGGCAAGCTCTTCCGCGTGCCCCCGCAGTAACGCTGGCTGCTGTCAGCAACTGACAGCTCTCTTTGCCCTGTTGTGGAGAAATCCATGACAGGGCTTTTCATTTTGACCGTCAAAGGTTCCGTTGATTTGCCTTCACGCCACAACATGCGATGATGAAGCCGTAATGGATTTCACTTCAGGCCTGCTGACCCTTCCGGGCCGCACCTTCCTCCAATTTCTGGTTTACCTCGGACAGCTCGCAGACTTGATGCGCGAGTTGATGACCGCTTTCCGTTCCGGGGTGTGGAGGTTCAGGCTCGTGGCGCAGCAGATCGTCGCCATCGGATATGGCTCGCAGGCGGTGGTCATTGTAACCGGGGCCTTCACCGGCGCAGTGTTCACCTTTCAAAGCTACGCCAAGTTCAAGGACTTCGGCTTTGAGACCACGGTGGGCGCGGTAGTCTCCGTGGCGCTCTGCCGCGAGCTTGGCCCGGTGCTGGCCGGGCTGATGGTGGCCGGCCGCGTGGGCGCTGCCATGGCCGCTGACATTGGCACCATGAAAGTCACCGAGCAAGTCGATGCCCTGCGCGTCATGGGCGTGCATCCGGTCGATTTCCTCGTCCTGCCACGTTTCCTGGCGATGATGATCTCGATGCCGTTTCTCGTGGCCGAGAGTATTTCCTTCGGCCTGTTCGCCTCCTACCTGGTGACGAGCTTCGGCTACGACATGCCCTCGGCATGGTACCTCTCCCACATGTTCGACCACACGAACATGGAGGACCTCAGCATTGGTATGATCAAAGGCTTCGTGTTTGGCATGCTGATCACGTTGATTTCCTGCCATCAGGGATTGTCTGCGGAAAATGGTGCGGTCGGGGTCGGCCAGGGAACCACCAGTGCGGTGGTCATTTCTTCGCTCGTGCTGCTCATCGTCAATTTCTTCCTCTCCATCCTGCTCAACTACATTTTCCCGATGGGCACCGTCTAAGTCATGGCTGAACCAACCCCCAGTACGACTCCGCCCCCTGCCTCCAGCGACGGCAAGGGCCATGCTTTCATCGAGCTGAACGGCATCTATAAACGCTTTGGCAGCCAGGAGGTTCTGCGCGGCATCAACCTCAAGCTCCAGCATGGAGAAACATTGTGCATCATCGGCCCCAGCGGTGAAGGGAAGACCGTGATGATGAAACACATCATTGGTCTGATCAAACCCGACAAAGGTGAGGTTTACGTCGATGGCGTGCATGTGAACCGGCTGAAGGAGCGCGAGATGGCCCCCATCCGCCAGAAGGTGAGCATGCTCTTTCAAGGCGCGGCGCTCTTCGACAATCTCACCGTCGAACAAAATGTGGCCTTCCCGTTGCTGGAACATGGCGTCCGTGATCGCGCAGAAATCGACCGCCGCGTGCGCGAAGCCCTGCAGGCGGTGGATCTCGACGAACATCGCCATAAATTTCCGACCAGCCTTTCTGGAGGCATGCGCAAACGCACGGGCATCGCCCGCGCCATCATTGACCACAGCGAGTGCATTCTCTATGACGAACCGAACTCCGGCCTCGACCCCATCGGCTCGGATGTCATTGATCAGATGATCTTGCGCATGCAGCGCCGTTTCAACATCACTTCCATCATCGTCACCCACGACATGCGCAGTGTCTTCAAGATCGCCAACCGCGTGGCCATGCTGTATCGTGGCGAGATTCGTTTTCTGGGCACGCCCGCCGAACTGCGTGAATCCTCCGATCAAATCGTGCAGGATTTCATCAACGGCCGTTCCGACATCACCGGTTGAACCCGCCCCTTTCCACCCCATTCTTCCCATCTCATGATCGACAGTGACAAAAAAACCGAAATGCTCGTCGGACTCTTTCTGTTCGTCGGGCTGCTCCTGCTCGGTGGCCTCATCCTCATGTTCGGACGTGTGCGCGAAGTCTTCAAGGACACCTACCATCTGCAGGTGGCCTTTCCCAATGCCGCCGGCATCAAGGAGGGCTCGCCCGTGTTTCTCGGTGGCTCACGCGTGGGCAAGGTGGACAAAAAGCCGCAGCTCAATGAAACCTTCACCGGGGTCATTCTCGATCTGGAGCTGTTCAAGGACGTCATGGTCCCTGCCGACGCCTCCTTTGGCATTGGTTCTGCCGGCCTCATGGGAGATGCCCTGGTGGAAATCAAGCCCACCGGCAAACAAACGGATGTGTTCCTGCCGCATGATTATGACAAGATCATCGAAGGCGCAAAAGGCGGCGGTCTCAATGACCTGCAGAGCCAGGCCGAGCAGGTCGGGAAAAAAGTGGATGTCGTTCTGGATGACGTGCGCGAAGCGCTCAAGGACGTCAAGGGTGCCATGGGCAAGGTGAACAAGGACGCCCTCTCCGATGCCACCATTCTGAATTTCAAGGAGGGCATGGAACACCTCAACAACACTCTCAAGCGGGTGGACGACAAGGTGCTGGGGGACGAAAACGCCCAGACCCTCAAGACCGCGCTCGCCGAGCTCAAGGATGCCGCCACCAGTTTCAAAAACGCGGCCAAAAACATGGAAGAGTCGAGCAAGAAACTCGGACCCATGTTTGACAAACTCGACCCCGCCATCGCCAAGGCGGACAAGGTGATGACCGAGGCGGATGCCACTCTGCAGTCCGTCAAGAAAGCCGCCGACAGATTCGCCGTCGTGGGGGCCAACATATCATCCGGCAAAGGTCTGCTCGGCGCGTTCATGAATGACCAGCGCCTGATGGCCGACTTCCGTGACTTGATTTACAACTTCAAAATCAACGGCCCGCTTTGGTACAAGGACACGGCGGAAAAACTCCGTGCCGAGGAAGCGAAAAAGCAGCTTGAAGAAGCTCCTGCGAAACGCGGCATTTTCCGCTAAGGCTTTACGGAAGACCAAAAGTCAACTGCATGAAGCGCCGGTTTGGATTGCCGCTGGTCAGCGGAACACGGGCGCGCACCGTCTGCACAGGACCATCGGTGATGACCTCCAGCGTGACGGAGTACCAGGTTATCAGATCGTCCGTGGACTGTGCGGAGTAGGTGACGTCTGGCAGCGCTTTAGGCCGGGTGAAAATGAGGGTGAGGCCATTGGCATCATGCGTCGGCTGCGGTGCGATGTTCCGGCTCAGCGGATCCGTACCGAGGGCGTATTCTTCCAGGTTTTTCAGGCCGTCGCCGTCTGGGTCCGCATTCTCGGCAGCCAGCCCGGAGGAAATCTGGCCGGAGGTGAAGTGCTGGGATTTCCAACTGCTGGAAGACTGGCCTTGAATGGTGAGCGTGCCGGTCTGGGTCCCGGTGTAATTGGTGTCGGTGATCGTGGCGGACACATCATAAGTGCCGAAGCCGGACGGTACAGTGGATAAAGTGTCATAGGTAATGCTCACACTGAGACCCGCCGGGCTGGTCGTGGCGGTGACGGCCTTGGGGTTTCCGTCATAGGTTTGCGTGGTGTCGGTCAGGCTGATGGTGGCACCAGCCTGGGCAACAACCAAGGTACCACCTGCGCTGCCAGCGTAGTTCGTGTCGCCGATCGTGCCGACCACGGTGTAGCTGCCCGCATTTGTCGGTGGTGTGGATGAGCCATCGTAGGTGAAGGTGATGGTTTTCCCAGGAGGCGTTGTCGTCGCCGTGGCGGCTCGTGCGGTGCCGTCATAAGTCTGTGACAGACTGCCGAGCTGCACGGTGGCAGCGGCCTTGGCTACATTCAGCGTCCCGCTTGCAGTACCCTGGTAGTTGGCATCGCTGATCGTGCCCACCACGGTGTAGCTGCCGGCGTTTATCGGCAGTGTGCTCAAACCATCATAGGTGAATGTCACGGTTCTTCCTGCGGGTGACGTCGTCGCTGTGGCGACTCGTGCGGTGCCGTCATAGGTCTGCGACAGACTGCCGAGCATCACTGTCGCAGGGCCTTTTGAGACTGTGATGCTGAAGCCTTGCGTGTTAGTGCCGTTGACGTTGGTGGCGGTGACCACGCCAGTAAAGGTGCCTGCCGTCGTGCAGGTGCCAGAGATGACCCCTGCGCTGCTGAGGATCAGACCGGGAGGCAAAGTATTCGCAGGGACAGAAAAGATCGGAGCAGGAAAACCGGAGGCGGTGTAGCTGAAGCTGTAGCCCGAGTCCACCGTGCCGCTTGCACTTGGCGCGGTGCTGGTGATGATTGGTGCTTGGTTCACGGTCACCGCGAAGGTCTGCGAGACCGTGTTGCCGTCCAAGTCCGTCGCAGTCACTGTCACGTCGCTCTGCCCGCCGGCGACGCCATTGATCTGCACATTGGTGCCGGTGATGCTGGCGGTTACCGCGCTGGGGTTGGTGTTGCCGGTGACACTGTAGCTCAGCACGGCCACGGGTGCGGCGGAAGTGATGCTGACCACTTTCGTGGTGTCCATCGTCGAGCCGCTGAGCACCGGCCAGTTCGTCAATGAGGAGGTGGCAACACTGTCCACGTTGACGCTGGCGCTGACCCTGGGCAGGGCGACCATGGCATCCGCCACGGTCATGCCGTTGCCAGCCACACGCGCGAAAGCGGTGAAGCCGCCATTCTGGTTGTCCAGATTCGTACTGTTATCCGACAGATTGACGAAGAACTGGTCCGTGGCGCTGTTCGGGTCCGAACCTACTTTGGCCATCGCCACGGTGCCGCGCAGGTTGGAGATGCCCGGCTCGTTGATTGGCGACGCTGTCGTCGTGATCGAGGTGAAATTGTTGGGCGCGGACTGCACTTTGAAACCACCGCCCTGCACCACGAAGCCCGGCTCGGAGCGATGAAACACCGCGCCATTGTAATTGCCGGTGCTGCTGGCGTTGTTCACATAGCTGAGGAAATTCGTCACCGTCTGCGGCGTCGCCGTGTTGTAGAGGATGAAGTCCATCGTCCCCAAGTTGGTAATGATGCGCACGGCGGATTCAGCGTCAGGGTCCGAGAATTTGTCCGTGAGAGAGACCGAGGTGTTGCCGCCACTTGCCAGTGTCTGGCCGCTGATGGTGGTACCTGTCACAGGTGCCGCTGCGGCCCGGATGATGCGCAGTTTTAGGGTAGCGTTTGTCGTCCAGCCATTGGCAAACGTGGCTGTCATCGGACAACTGAACACCCCTGTGACCGTGGGTGTGCCGGAGACGATGCCCGTGCTGCTATTGAATGTGAGGCCCGTCGGCAGGCCGGTGATGTTCCAGGAACTGCGTGCCGATGCGGTGCTGACGGCAGCCTGATATGAGAACGCCTGGTTGTAGGTGATCGGCTCGTAGGTACGGCTGGTGAAGCCGTCCTTGGTGGTCGCCGTGGCCGTGTTGCTGCGGGTTGATTCGATGATACCGGTGGATTGGTAAGCAGTAGCCACTTGAAAATCGTAGGATGTGCCAGGCGTGAGACCCGTGACCGAATAGGTGGTGGCATTGGCAGCGGCATAATCGAAAAGGGTGTAGGTGCCGCTGCTGCTTAGCTTGACATACACAGAATAGCCACCTTCCACCGAACAGTTGTCCACCCAGCTGAGATTTACAGTCCCCTCGGATGACGTCGTGGCAGTCAGACTTGTGGGCGGTGCCAGCGCCGCTGTCGTCCCTGAGATGACTGACGTCGGGCCAGCGGTGGCAGTGGGGTTTGCCGCCGTGCCTTGGAATCCCGTGACGCGAAAATAGTAAGTCGTGGAAGGTGCCAAACCTCCACTGATGCCGGTCAAATTGGCACCCGTGGTACCCCAGACAGAAAAGGGACCTGCAGCAGCAGTGGCTATCTCAACAATATAACCCGACTCTGATGAAGCATTGTCAGTCCACATGAACAAGAGGGAGCCGTCTGCCAACGCCTTGGTCAACGGACTGCCGGGAGCATTGAAGGCGGTATTGAAGATCAGGCTGACCGTATTGGACAAGGAGGAGCCGCTGGCATTGTTTGCCCGTATCTGGATGGTTGCAGTATTCCACCCCGAAAGACCGGTGAAGCCGATGCTGAGTGTCCCCATGCCGCTGTTGGCCGCAATCGAATAAGCGTTCACGGAACCACTATTGACCGAATACAGCATTTCAAAACTGGTCTCGTCAGTCGAGTTGTCATCCCAGATGATGTTGAAACTCGTGGTTGTGACGACCGAACCTCGCAGGTTAGACGGAGCCGTGGGAACCGCGGCTAAAGCAGCCGAGGTGCAGAACAGCGCAAAGAAACTGATAAAGAACAGGCGCAGATCCCAGAGGGAGAATAGACGAGAATTCATGGGGGTGAATGATCAGAAGCGAAAAAGGCGGCGAGATTAACCGTACTAGCCCATTGGCGTCAATCCCAGAAGACTGCGTCACGGTGGTGCCCTCTACCAGACAATCCAAGACCGAGCATGTTCAGTACTTGGCGCTCATAAAAATTCTTTACGCCAGCGCGGCATGCAGGATGTTTTCATCCTCGCGGCACTCAGCCAGAATCAGCGCCCGCAGGCGGCGTTTGGCGCGGTGCAAGGCCGTGCGCAACGCCCCGCTTAGAGGGCGGCTCGCCCGGCAGCCTTCGATCAGGTTTCCCTCGAGACAGTCCCAGACATCAGCGCGTCCTTGTTGATGGAGTTCCGCGCAGATGCAGTTCAGCGCCCGTTCGATCACACCCCGGGCCCAGTCGCGGTCCAGTTCGCAGTCCGGGGTCGGACGCGCATCCATGACGTCGATGTTTGCGCCATTTTCGTCACTCAGCGAGAAGCACACCACGCCGCCGCCGCGGCGCTGGCGTGTGCGGTGCTGCCAGCGCTTGATGAGGTGTGTGCGCAGCCGGGCAAAGAGAAACGCCGCCTGCTCGCCATGGTCCACGATGGCCGCCGCACGCTCGTGCTGGCCCTGGGCCACGAGTTTGGCAAACAATTCCTGCACGGCGTCCTCGGCATCGTGAACCTCGCAGCCCCGGGCACGGGCAAAAGCGCAGAGCACCGGCCAGTGGCGGACGTAGAGCATGGATGCGGCATTGAGGGCGGATGAATCCGTGGTGTGGCTGGCGGCGTGGTCTTCTCCGAGGTGCATGGCGGTGTGGGGTGGTTACACATGCATTGGAGCAACTGTGCATGACGCCCGCCTGCGGGCGGACATTAATAGGCATTTATCTTCGTGCGTGCCGCCGCAGTCCGCATGAGAGTCTGCGTGTTCACCTCCTTGCATGAGCGCCCCGGCCAACACCCGCAGCTTCCGCATCCGCCTGGCTTTGCAGACGATGATCGTCGCAGGTACGCTGGTGGCGGGCTTTGGTGCCGCCGCCTGGTGGTACGCCAGCCAGACGCTGGAACGAAGTGTGGATGACCGCATCATCGCTCCCGCCCAGCGGGTCTGGAACCGCATTGATCCCTACACGACGGATGAGCAGTTCAAAATGATCGCCGATCTCGTCTTTGGCACCTCGCCGGATCACGAGTCCACCAACGCGGTGCTCGTGGTGCAGGAGCATGCCCAGGGGAAGACCCTTTTTGCGACGCCCAACGCCCCCAAAGATCTCGATGTTTACTTCCGCAGCTGCTTCCCGACTCAGGAAGAGATCGGGCGTGCGCCACCCGGCGGAGGTCCCGGGCCGCCAGGTGGGCGGCATCACGAACCACCACCACCACGCGGGGACAATGAGTTCGACGATCTGCTCGGCACGCCGGGATTTGGCAGGCCACCACCGCCGCAGCGCGGCCTGCCCTTCCGCCCGCAGATGCCCATGGTGCGCGAGCCGACCACCTTTACCGCACGCTCCGGTGGCATCGACTGGCGCTTCGGAGCCTTCAGCAGCCCCACTTACACCATCTTCATCGGGCTCTCGCTCACGGATTTTTATGCGGAGATCAACCGCATGGCCTGGTGGTACGTGGGTGCCGGTGCCCTGGGTCTCGTGCTGGCTGGCTTCGGTGCGCTGTGGACCTCCCGGCAGGCGATGCGGCCGCTGGAGCGCGTGGTCAGCACGGCCCAACGCCTGACGGCCAGCGATCTGGCCGAACGGATTCCGGTGCAGCGCGATGACAACCGCGAGTTCGCCCAGCTCATTGACGTGCTCAATGGCATGATGCAGCGACTTGAGGGCAGCTTCCAGCAGGCCGTGCGCTTCACCGCAGACGCCTCCCACGAGCTGAAGACCCCGCTGGCCATCATGCTGGCGGATCTGGATGATGCTGTGCGCCACGCCGCCCCCGGCAGCGAGGAGCACGAGCGTTTTGTCTCGCTTTTTGAGGAAGCCTCCCGCCTCAAACAGATCACACAAAGCCTGCTGCTGCTCTCCCAGGCCGACGCCGGACGTCTGCCGACGCACCCAGAAACCTACGACCTCAGCGTTGATCTTGAGCGCCTTATCGAAGACGGGGAAATCCTCTGCGAGCAGGCCGGGCTCACCCTGGAACATCGCATTGAGCCCGGCATCACCGCGCATGCGGACCGCGCCCTGCTGCAGCAGGTGTTTCAAAACCTGCTGAGCAACGCCATCAAATACAACCGCCCGCAGGGAAGTATCTCCCTGCGGCTTTCCCGGCAGGACGCGGAGATCGTGTTCACCGTCACCAACACCGGCCCCGCCATTCCGGTGGAGAATCAGCAGCGCCTCTTCGAGCGCTTCTTCCGTGGCGACAAAGCCCACACCCGGCAGACCGACGGCTACGGCCTCGGACTCAACATCGCCACGGAACTTGCACGGGCGAATGGTGCCGAACTTCGGCTGGTCAGTTCGATAGAGGACGAGACGGTGTTTGAGGTACGGATGGCGGCGCAGGAGTGAGGTCTGGAGCAGCGCTATCGCATCTCGACATCCGGGCCGCATTCTGTTTGAATGCGCGAAACTCACTGAATGCGCGAAACTCACGCACGGCCATGGACTCACCCTCTCCCTTCCCAAGTTCCGTTCCTCCCCCGATCCCAGCGCCGAAAGGCAGCGGCGGGAAGTGGGTGCTGATAGGCTGCGGCGGGTGTCTCGGCCTGATCGTGCTCAGTGCGGTTTTCTCCTTCGGGATTTTCTTTTTCTCGATGCAGGTCATCCAGAAGACGGACGTGTATGCGGAGGCCTTCAAGCGTGCCCAAGACTCCGCCGAGGTCCAAGCCGCCTTGGGCACTCCGATTACGACCGGCTGGTCGTTTTCTGGATCAGTGAACTACAACAACGGCTCGGGCTACGCCAAGTTCACCCTGCCAGTGACCGGCCCCAAGGGGGAAGGCATCCTGACCGTCAATGCAGATAAATCGTCTGGAGCAGCCGCCTGGCAGTATTCCACGCTGGAGGTGGAGTTCCCTGACGGGCAAAAGGTGGACCTGCGGGATGCGCCGTGAGGGAGCGCGCGCATGGCTCCTCTTTTACCCCACTTTCCCCCTTGCCAAACGCGGAACCTCTCCGAGAATCTCGCCCCTCTTGTCCGGGAGCTTTGTGGCTTTGCGGGACGAAAGCCCGCCGTGCGCCTCAGGAGTGGAGGTTTGCGTGCGGTACCCACCTAAACACTCGCAACCCGTAAACAACAGATAATGAGCGCAACCGCTACACTCGCAGAACTGATCGCAGGTTCTTTTCGCGAGCTTTCCGAAGGATCCATCGTCAAAGGCAAGATCCTCGAAATCAAACCGCAGGTCATCCTCGTCGATATCGGCTACAAGTCCGAAGGAGCCATCCCCTCCAACGAATTCGAAGATGAAGACATCCAGGTAGGCGATGAGGTCGAAGTCCTCCTCGAACGCCTCGAAAACGACGAAGGCATGGTCGTTCTCTCCAAGGAGAAAGCCGCCCACCGTCAGAACTGGGAAAAGATCTACAACGTCTTCAAGGACGGTGGTCTCGTCAAAGGCAAGATCAAGAGCGTCGTCAAAGGCGGCCTCATGGTCAACGTCGGCGTCGAAGCCTTCCTCCCCGGCAGCCAGATCGACATCATTCCGCCGAAGGATCTCAACGAGTACGTCGGCAAGGTGTTCGAGTTCAAGATCGTCAAGATCAACGACGAACGCAAAAACATCGTTCTCTCCCGCCGCGAAGTCATCGAAGCGGAGCGCGCCGAACAGCGTCAGAAGTTCCTCGACGGCGTCACCCCTGGCGACAAGGTCATCGGGATCGTCAAGAACATCACCGACTTCGGTGCGTTCGTGGACCTCAACGGCATGGACGGACTGCTCCACATCACGGACATGTCCTGGGGCCGCCTCAACCATCCTTCCGAAATGCTTGGCATCGGTCAGAAGATCGAAGTCCAGATTCTCGAAGTCAATCGCGAGAAGGAGCGTGTCTCCCTCGGCCTCAAGCAGCTTCAGAACAATCCTTGGGAAAACATCGAAGCCCGTTACCCCGTCGGCCAGCGCGTGCGCGGCAAGGTCACGAAGCTCGTCGCCTACGGCGCGTTTGTGGAAGTGGAAGAAGGCGTCGAAGGCCTCGTCCACGTCTCCGAACTCTCCTGGACGAAGCGCATCGCGCGTCCTTCGGACGTTCTCACCGTCGGTCAGGAAATCGAAGCTTCCGTCCTTGGCATCAACAAGGAAGAGCGCAAGATCAGCCTCGGCGTGCGTCAGCTCGACACCAATCCTTGGGACGACATTGACGCTCGTTACCCGATTGGCACTCAGATGAAGCGTGCCGTCCGCAACCTCACCGCTTACGGTGCGTTTGTGGAGCTGGAAGAAGGCATCGACGGTATGATCCACGTGTCCGACCTCAGCTGGACCCGCAAGATCAACCATCCTTCCGAGCTCCTCAAGAAGGGCCAGGAAGTGGACGCCGTGGTTCTCGGCATCGACAAGGCCAACCAGCGCATCAGTCTGGGCATGAAGCAGCTCGACACCGACCCATGGTCCATCATCGACACCCGCTTCAAGGTGGGCGACGTCGTGAAGGGCCGCGTGGCGAAGATCGCCTCCTTCGGCGCCTTCGTCGAACTGGAAGACGACATCGACGGCCTCGTGCACATCTCGCAGATCAGCGAAGACCGCATCGAGAAGGTCAAGGACAAGCTCAATGTGGGCGACGAAGTGGAAGCACGCGTCATCAAAGTGGACAAGGTGGAGCGCCGCATCGGCCTTTCCATCAAGGCCATGAACTACAGCGAAGCCGACATCCAGAAGGAAAGCCAGGCCTTCGAAGCTCTGCGCCCAAGCACCGACCTCGTCGGTCTGGAGCAGGCCTTCAAGTTCGCCACCGAAGAGTGGCGTCCAGGCGGCCAGTAATCCGCGATCTGAGACTCAACAACCGATCAACCACGAAGGGACGCCGCAAGGCGTCCCTTTTTTTGTGCTGATGCCAGAACTTTTTGAGTCTCCTTGTGGAGCTATCGCGGAGGTTGTTGGCCGGAGGCTGGCGCAGAAAGTGGCCCTCCCAGCCCACGGGTTTCTTACCCGTCCCGCTCCAACACCCGGCTCAGTTGCCGTAGTTGAACGGGTCGCTGAACTTGGTGGCGGTGGGGAGTGATGTGTCGGTCAGGGTTTTGAGGAACGCGACAAGGGCGGCTTTTTCTGCGGTCGTGAAATTGGGACGGCGCACGCCGCCACCCTGCTGGGGATTCAGGCGCAGGGGTGGGGAGAGGTTGGGATTGTCGACCACGCCGGTGCTGTAGAAATCCACGACGGCCTCCAAGGTGGCGAAACGGCCATCATGCATGTAGGGGGCGGTGAGCTCGATGTTGCGCAGCGAGCCCACCTTGAACTTGCCCATGTCGCCCTGCTGGCCTGTGATGCCACCTATGCCGGTGTCCACGTAGGGGAACTCTAAGCCGTTGTTGTTCGCCGGGCCGCCCCCGGGAACGAAGTTGTCCGTGCCGTGGCAGGCGCTGCAGCCGCCCGGTGCATTGAAGATCTGACGACCCTGGTTTTCCTGGGCGGTGAAGTTGGAAAACTGGGGGGTGGCGGCCACGCCGAGGTCATACTTGGTCTGGGTGGAAATGATGGAACGAACGAACTGAGCGAGGGCCTGCGAGATGCGACCCGAAGTAACTTCGGGGGTGCCAAACGTCGCGTTGAACAGCTCGGTGTAGAAGGGCTCCGCACCGAGGCGGGTGACCAATGCGGGGAGGGTCATGCCCATTTCGACGGCGTTTTGAATCGGCATAAGCACCTGATCCTCAAGCGTGGCGGCACGCTCGTCCCAGAAGAAGGAACGCCGCTGGTACCAGCGTGCATTGGCCAGACCCATGGAATTTCGACCGGTCAGCCCGCCGGCAAAACCGGTGCTGAAGGCCCGAGAGTCCGCGAAGCCGTGCTGCTGGAGATGGCAGGAGGCACAGGCGATGGTCTGGTTGAATGAGAGACGTTTGTCATAAAACAACACGCGCCCGAGCTTTGCGCCGAGGTCGCTTGTCGCGTTGTTCGCCGGCGTGTTGTCCTGCGCCAGGATGGGATTGACGAAGAAGGAGGCTGGCAGCGTGGGATTGGCGTAATTGTCCGGACTAGCTGGAAGCAGGAGACCTGTGGCAACGCTGCTGCTGAGCAGGCTCTGCTGAGATGCGGAGTAGGAGGTACGATAGAACAACTGCTTGTCCGCAGGCTGAAGTGACATGCTGCGGGTCAGGTAACCGTTGTGGACTTTCAGAGTGACCACATCCGACCACGTGGCCAGATTCGACGAACTCTGCAAAACCCAGACGTGATCACCAGGATCTGTGACCATGACTTGGACGCTGTTGCCCGCCGTATTCCGCGTGAGTTGAATAGCGGAGCCGTCGGGCAACTGCGCCTGGGACGGGGATGAAAGGGAAAACGCTGCGACACTGCAAAAGAGGAGGAGGGAGGCGGGCTTCATGGGAACACAAGGTTGGTTGTGGAGAGGAAAGGCCCGCCGAGATGAACCCACGCCTCCGTAACAGATGAATAAACATTAATCTTCACGGTTTCCGGTGGTGAAGTGCCGAGCCTCAAGCAACGACCTCGGCGGGCTGGGGACAGCCCTCCCAAACTCGCGCTGGGCAACATTCGCTGCGCGTTCAAACGGCTGGTCAACACTCCCTCCGCATTGTCGTCAGCAGCACGCAGACCGAGCCGCTGGCTTGCGTCCGATGGTGAAGCAGGCTTCAAGAATCTGCGCGTGGTGCCATCGCCGGCCCGCGTGCCAGAGCGACGGTCAGAGGCAGCCAGAAGAGGAGTCCTTCGAAACGCGGCGCGGTCGCCAGCGAGGTGAGTGATTCGCCGTCAAATAGCAAACCTGTGCAACCAAAGGCAAGCAGGGCGATCCAGATGGCGTCTCCTGCAACCGCAAGCCTCCATGCACGCCGGATGCCGCAGCCCAGCGCGAGCAGCAGCAACACCGCACCGATGATCCCCCCATGCACGAAGGTGGCAAAGAAGGCGCTGTGCAGATGCGTCATCATCGAGATGTTCGTCTTGGCCTGCAGCTCGCATTGCCAGGTGCCGCATACTCCCCACTGACCCGTACCGAGCCAGAGGTTGTTCATCGCATTCCAGCCGGCATGGTAGATGTCGAGGCGGCAGTTGTCGCCGCGTGCGACCGCCTTCTGAAATTGATGAGTGATCCCAGACTCGGAGGCTGTGACAGCTGCGGGTTCCGCCCGCCACTGCGCGATGCCTGCAAACAGCGGGGCGCTGATGAAATAGAGCGCTCCCGTCAGGAGGAACACGCAGAACGCCAGCCTGCCACGCCGCCAGCCGCGTGCTGAAAGCAGCACCGCGTGACCACACGCCATCGCCAGCATGGCACCCCGGCTGCCGGAAAGAAACGCCGCGAAATGCACAAGCGCAGTGGCGGCCCAGGTGATGCGGACAGGTACTGGCCTGCTGCGGTTTTCCACCAATGCCGCGAGCCATAATGCGGCAAAACCGAAGATCAATCCCGTGCAGACAGGGTTGAGCCCCCCATGCACGAGCAGGTTCATGAGCCGCTCTCCAGCCTGATGATTGGGCAGCACAAAGTAGGACAGCACGATGCTGATCAGAGCGGCGAGAGCAGCCGTCATGCCCGTCATCCAGCCCGTGGTATGAAGGGATTCACGGCTTTGCGCCTGCTGCCAGACGAGGGCGCAGAACATCGTCAGCAGTACGGCTCCAATGATGCCGCGCAGGATTTCTTCCAGCGCGTGTTCTGGCATGAATGGCACCTGGATGCAGGAACGCAGCGTCATCCACAGCAGGAAGCAGACGACCGAGAGGACGCCCGCGTCTGCCCGCCAGCGCCGGAGGTGCGGCGTCCAGTCTGTCCATGCCAGGGCAGGCAATCCAGCGATCAACAACCACCCGAGATGCAGCCAGACATTGGGCAAAAAGGAATGACCGGCGACAAAACCAGACACAGCGATCTGCACCGCCCACATTCCAGCCACGGAGCGGCGCAACCCAGGCGTTGCGAAACCGTTCGTGAATGCGGGAGTCAGGCTTTTCACGCGAACCAAAGTGCAGCGGCCAGCATGACCAGCAGCAGCGCAGAGGTGAGCGCCGCCATGGCTGAACCCTGCCAGGAAAGCGGCTGCACGACGGCCTCCGCAGGATTGAGCGGATGATAATACACCGGCACCTCCGAGCCCTGTGTGAGACGAGCGATGAACTGGGTGGTCTGATTGGCCGCGTTGCTCACGGCCTGATGAGTGAAACGGCTGCCTTCAAAGGTGTGCTCCCCCACGGTGTAGGAGTAGCGCAGCACCGGATCATACAGCAGACATCCGTCCGGGGATTTTTTCTTCCCACGCCGCATTTCCGCCGTCACAACGCTGCCCTGCGTGCGCTGCCAGTTACGCATCGACCATGCAGTGCTGAAGCGACGGAGAAAGTAAATGAATGCAAACAGCGCGAGCGTGGCGCCGAGAAGTGCGATGTAGGTCATGAGGTAGAATGGCTTGCGGCGCTCCAAAATGTGAGCGGTTCACAGATCTGCACGAAACAGTATCGCCACACTCAAGCCTGCTTTCGGCCGATGAAGATGCCGTAGTTCCAGACCCCGCCGTAGGCGGCGAAACGTTCATCGAGCAGAGGCGCAAATTTTTGGCCCAGATACGGCCACAGATGGCCTTCCATGCGCACATGGTTCACGCCCATCCAGTTGCGAAACCAAGGGAAGTAAGAATCGGAAAAATCGACCACGGCGATGCAGCCGCCTTCGGCCAGATCATCCCACGCGGCGTCGATGGCCTGCTCCCAGCCGGGATTGAACATGGACAGTGCGTACGAAAACAGCACGAGATCATAACGCTTTCCGTCTTCATGAACCGGAGCGGAATAGGAGCGGCGGAGCAGCGTGGTCTTGTCATCACTCACCTTCTTCGCAGCAATGGCCAGCATCTGCTCGGAAAGATCGACCCCGGTGATATGGGCCTGGGGAAAGCGTCGGCGAAGGCCTGGCAGATTGCGTCCAGTGCCGCAGCCGACTTCCAGAATGCGCTGAGGATTCGTCACACAGGCGGCACGCAGCAGGACTTCCTCGCGGCCAAACAGAAAGCTCCAACGCGTGGCGTCGTAGATGCGCGAATGGAACTGGTAGTAGCGTTCCAGCGCCGTGCCTGAGCCACGGGTGGATGAAGATGCGTCTGTGGCAGTGCTCATCACAGCACCTCCGCAAAGTGCAGGCTGCCGTAGGTGCCCACGCGATCCTGCTGATGCAGAGCTTCGGTGCGTTCGGGGCAGAAGCGCACACGCGAGCGAATCACTTCCGGCACAAAATCGAGGTTCACACCCGCCGAACGCATCAAAATTTTGGCCCCAGGGGCGCTGTTGGCGAGGATCAGCTCCCATTCATCAAGCAGGGCTTCCGTGTCATGCGCCGCAAGCCAGTCCTGATGATCTAGCAGCACGAAGTGCGTGTACTTGCCGGGATACTCGCGCAGGAAGCCTGAGAGCGTGGTGGTGTAGCTCTTCAGGCGGTCCACACGAGACTGCAGAGCGGGGAGGTTTTCCTGCTTCAGGTAATTCGGACAGCAGCCCAGCGTGTAGGAGCCGGTCATGTACACGCGCCAGAAGTAGTTGTCCGCGATGGGCAGCTCGGTGAACACATGGCGCAGCTTGTCCTTCACGTAGCTGGTGAGTCCGCCGGGATAGGAGTCCTGGATCAGTTTGATCTGCGGGCGCGGCACACCGAGAAGCGTCATCAGCGTGGGCTGGCGCAGGAGCCAGTTGCTGAAAGGTCCCCAGACTTCCCGCTCGAAGAGCTCATACGCCTCGCGCTGCTCCTGCAGCGAACGGGCGTCGAGCAGGCAGGTGGCGAAGTTTTTGACGTTCGGGCGCAACTTGAAAAGCACGTTGCCCATCAGGTACGCGGCGATGCCGGAGGTGCCGTTGTAATAGAACGATTTTTTGAGGGTGGTGGGATTGAAAAAGCTGATGCGCTTGTCCCAATACTTCTGGGCCGGTTCGGACAGCATCTCGCGCACCGCGCCATAAACGGCGGCGTACTCCGCATGCGAGCCAAAACCGAACATTTCGAACAAGTTGGTGAATTCACCCTTGCGGATGAGCGCCTGCTTGAGCTCCAGCAGCGCATTCTGCCGGTAGTTCATGTCCACCGCATGAATTTCCGCCGGATTGTCGAGCAGGTAGTCAAGCGCGTTGCAGCCGGCGCTGGTAATCATGACCACGCGACTGTCAGCGCCGAGCTGCATCAACTGCCGGTCGAGCCGAGGATCCTCCCACGCCGTGTTGTAGATGAGGTTGGAATTGTGGACATGGCGAAAAACCATGTCATGAGCCGATTTCAACATTTGAACCGGACGGCTGGGTGGGGACTCTTTGAGCATGATCGCGGGGGAGTGGACCATTCTTCACGGCAATGTGACGTTGGGCCAGCAGGTGAATGTGTTTGTTTTGTCACATAACAAAAATTACTGCAATATTGTGACAATTCGTGCAGTGTGAATTCAGTCAATCGCGCTTCAACTACAAATGATGGATCAAAAACACGGCCTGCTCCCACCTAGTGTGCCGTCTGGGAATGAGCTTGTCACGGCAGAGTCGGCTGCTGGACGCGAATGCAAGACACAGCCCATTCTGGCCTGCTGGTGGGCGGATGTGGTGTGCTTGTTTCGCAGCGCCAAAACCCTGCTGATCTCCAACCGCTGGAAGCTGCTGGTTTTCGTGCTGCTGGGAAGTGCTTTGATTGCATGGCTCATGCCACAGGATCTGATCTTGCTGGCGCAGGTGCGGCACGTGGGAGATTCGCCGGAGAGCGAACGCATCCGCAGTCTGGCGCGGTGGCTGAGCTACTGGGGTGATGTGGCGGGTTTCAACGTGCTCGTGTTCGTCACGCTCGCTGGCCTTGCCTTCGTGCGGCGTTCCTCCTTCTTCCGGCGGCTGACCATTGCCGCAGTGCTGGGCACCGTGCTCACCGGCGGCGTGGTCAATGTCATCCGCGTCTCCACCGGACGCGCCCGGCCCGGCAGCAACCTGCCACCCGGCTTTTATGGTCCCAGCATGAGCGCGCGTAAACAATCGTTTCCCAGCGCCCACACCGCGACCTCGTTTGGCGCCTGCGTGCCACTGGCCGTCGCGTTTCCACCGGTGGGAGTGCCGTTGCTGGTGGTTTCCGGTGGCGTCGCCTGGTCACGCATGCAGAACAACAGCCACCATCCCAGCGATGTGCTGACGTCCGTGCTGTTATCGCTGGTCTTCGGTGTCCCGCTGGGCCTCGCCGTACGCCGCAAGCAGCATCTGACGTCTAACGTTTGAAGATGAGCTGAACCTCCGCCCAGCTGAAGCGTGCCATATTGAAGCCTTCGATCATCTGGCTCTGCATGCCGGTTGATTCAGCCTCCAGGGCCTGCACGACCGCCGCGTGATCCTTGGCGGCGGTTCCTTTGGGCGCTGTCCCCAGCAGTCCCTTGAACCAGCGATCCAGTGTCCAGTCACGTTTCAACACCACCACGGCGATCGGGCCTGGGGACTGGAGCAGTTGCTTCGCCGCAGTCATATCATCCGTGAACACCCAGGGGTGGTCCGTGTAAAACACCAAGCTGGGCTCAGCGTAGCCGCAGCCGTGCAGCTTCATGTCAGATGGCAGCGTGCCAAGTTGTGCGGCAACGCGCACCGGAACCGAGGTGTCTCGCAACTGCTGGCCGAGCAACGCGAGGCTCATGCCCGTCAGCACCACTGCCAAGCCGGAGAGCCAGGTATTGCGGCGGGTCATGCCTTGCTTCCACACCACGCAGACCACCCAACCGCCCAGCACCAGCACGCAGGTGAGCACCAGCAGGGCGCTGTAGAGCAGCTCCCGGATGCCGTCTTGCTGGATCTGTAGCGCCAAAGCAAGCACCCAGCCGCCGACAATGAGTGCCGTCAGCGCGAGCGTCAGCCATTTTGCCACACCAGGCAATTTCAACGGGGCCGCGTGACTGCGGTTTTGCCAAGCCAGCGCCAGCAGCACGATGAACGCCGGATAACCCGGCATGACGTAATGCGGCAATTGCGTGGCATAGAAAAAGAAGATGATCTGCGGCGCGAGAAACCACGCGGCGAGGAACGACGTCTGCACCGTCCAGCTGGCGCGCAGGCTGCGCCAGACCGGCACGGCAAAACCCATCCAGGGAAAGAGGCTGAGCCAGGTGGTAAGGAGATAATAGCCGGGCACAAACTTGCGGCCGTTGAACACATCCGTGCCGCGTTTCACCACATGCTCGCCCATGCCGGTCTTCCAGAAAGCACCGTTCGTCTCGATCAAAGCCGGCACGCCCCAGGCGGCCACCATGGCCAGAGCCAGGCACAGGCCTGGCACTGCCTGCAGCCTGCACCAAGGCAGCGGCTTCTTCCAAAAGACCCAGCGCCACAGCACGAGAGCCAGCCCGGGCACGAACCAGGCGATGGGCCCCTTTGCCAGAAACCCGGCACCGAGAGACAGCCAAAGGCACCAGAACCAGCCGTTCCAGCGTTGCAGCGGCGGATCCTCCGCCTCACACGCAAGCAGCTCCACCAGAGCCCGGCAGGCAAGCGCCACCAGCAGGATCATTGGCATGTCCGCCACGCACAACCGGCCGTGCACCAGCGACTGCAGGCTGGTGAGCCATGCCACGCCCGCCAGCAGCCCGTAGCGGAAATCGTGCGTCAGTTTGCGCGCCATGCCCGCCACGACCAGGGCCGTCAGGTAAACAGCCAGAACGCTGTGCAGTCGCGCGGCCAGCTCATTGACGCCCAGCAGGGCGTAATTTAAGCGCATCCACCAGTAGGTCAGCGGCGGTTTGTCGAAACGATAGGCACCGTTGAAATAAGGGACCGCCCAGCTGTCCCGCTGCATCATCTCCACTGTAGCGTGGGCAAAGCGCGGCTCGTCGCGGTCCATCAGCGGCATCGTGGCCGTTCCCGGCAGATACAGCAGGAGAGCGAGCACCAGCAGCAGCCACCAGCCATGCTGGCGGCAGCGCTGATCGTTCCATAAGGTGGTGTCAGACGAACTCATCACGCCATTTGGCATGAGCGCAGAGTTCTTCTGTTGGCAAGTTTTTACAATTTCGTCACACAGCATCGGTGCTTCCATTTACCCGCACTCAATACAGCAGGAAACCGATTTCGCTGTCCGTGAGCTGGGAAGTGTCATCCACCGCCAGCAGCGCCTGGGTGTCGAAGGTCGCTTCCCAGGGCGTTTCAGCCGATGCGTGCAGTAGGGGCAGCTCGGAGACGGTTATTTCAGGCACCACTTCCTGCTTGGCGAGCTGGGTCTCGGCAGCAGGCTGGGTTTGTAAAATCACCAGCGCGAGGGCGAGGGCTGCCACGGTGACTGTGGCGAAGGCCCATTTGGCAGCAGGAGCCGCAAACGAGACATCCTCCCACCAGGTGCGCAAAGCAGCGCGCCAACCGCGATCCTGCGGCGTCTGGCGGGCGACACGCACCACGTTCTGGGCAAAATTGGAACGCACCTCAATCGCGCGGGCCTGGGCCAGCAGCTTGGCAATGGGGTCTTGGGGTGAGAGGGGGTCCATGATAGCAACGAAAACAACCGGAACGGTTCAAAGTTGCAAAAAATCAGCCCGGCGGCCATTCCAGGCTGCGCCCGGCCAGCAGATGCACGTGCAAGTGGGGCACGGACTCGCCCGCATCCTTGCCGTGATTGATCACGAGGCGAAAGCCCTTACTGCGGTCTTTGATGCCGAGCTTGTCTGCGACTTTCCCAGCAGCGAGGAGCAGCGCACCGAGCGTGGCCTGATCCTCCGCCACAGCTTCGCCGACCCGTGGAATCAGCTTCTTCGGCACGATCAGGACATGGATCGGAGCCTGCGGATTGACGTCGTTGAAGGCGGCGACCAGATCGTCTTCATAGACGAGCGGGGCGGGGATTTCGCGGTCGATGATTTTTTGAAAAATGGTCTTCTCACTCATGGTGGATTAACGAAAAAGTTCCGGCTGCCGGCCATCGCGCGGACGGCGTTCGCCGAGGCTCTTGATCTCATCAATGAACTCGCCCACGTCCTCAAACTGACGGTATACCGAGGCGTAGCGTACGTAGGCCACGTGGTCGATCGCCTCCAGACGGCGCATCACCTTCGCGCCGATCACCGTACTGGGGATTTCGCGGTAGCCTTCTTCTTCGAGCTCGTTGGCGATGTCGTCCACCAGCTGTTCGAGCTGCTCCATTTTCACCGGGCGCTTTTCGCAGGACTTGCGCACGCCGCCCAGCAGCTTGTCCCGGTTGAAGCTCTCGCGGGCGCCGTTGCGCTTCACCACGCGCAGTTCCTCGCGCTCGACGATCTCGTAGGTGGTGAAGCGGAAATCGCACTTCATGCACTCACGGCGGCGGCGGATGGCATGCCCCTCCCGCGCCTCGCGGGAGTCGATCACTTTATCCTGGGAGCTTCCGCATTTGGGGCAGCGCATTCAGTCGGGGGTGGTACCGGAGAATGTGCTTTCTCGCGGGCAGGAAGGCAAGCAGCTTCGTAGTTCGGGCTTTGCGGACGAATTTTCGCGTTTATCGTCCTTTCATGTCCCGCATCATCCTCGGCGTCACCGGTTCCATCGCAGCCTACAAGGCGGCAGACCTCGCCAGCCAGCTTACCAAGGCCGGCCACGGGGTGACCTGCGTTTTGACCCGGTCCGCCCTCGAATTCGTCACCCCGCTGACCCTGGGCACGCTGTCCAAAAATCCGGTGATCACCGACCTGTTTGCCGAAAAGGAGGGCTGGCAGCCCGGGCACATCCAGCTAGCCGATGAGGCCGATCTCCTCCTCATCGCCCCCGCCACCGCGAATATTCTGGCTTCTATGGCGAATGGATTCGCCCATGACGCCCTCACCGCCATTGCCTTGGCCACCCGCGCGCCGATTTTGATCGCCCCGGCCATGAACGGCAAGATGTGGCAGCACCCCGCCACGGTCAAAAATGTCGAAACCCTGCGCGGCTTCGGCGCCCAGTTCGTCGAACCTGCCTCCGGCATGCTCGCCTGCGGCTACGAAGGTGTGGGGCGGCTGGCGGAGGTCGAAACGATCCTTGAGGCGGTGGCAAACGTCCTGGCTACTCGCTAAAGTGCTCCTTGGCAGCTTGCTTCCCGTCCGCTATCTTCCAAGCATGCACGAGCACGACGACACTGGCGACAAGCTGGAACACGCGTATTTCTGCTATCTCGCGGACAAGTTTGAGCGGGAGCCGGAGTTGTTGCGCAGGGCTCAGGCGACTGTTCAGCGCTGGCTATCCATTGATCATCATGGGGCTAAACAACTTCTTTCCTGGCAGCAGCTCATTGTAAATGCTCTTGAAACCCAGTCCGGCATGTCGAGGCTTGGTGAAGTGCTGCGTGCGGATGATGAAGAAACTCGCTTTTTGAAAGGTTTTGCTCCCTTCCCCGGCCTGCTCAGTCGCACAGAGAAAAAACAATTTTTATGCGCTTCTCGTCATTGAAGCATTTGGCTGCTTCTGTCTCCGCCATCGCGCCTGAGGCCCGCATTATTGTTTTTGGTTCTTCTTCCGCCCTCTGCACCCACCCCAATCTGCCGGAGGTGACCGACAGCTATGAGCAGACTTTGGATGCTGATTTCATTCTGGATCCATGGGAGGAGTCATTGGGAAACTTGCTCAGTGACACGCTTGGCAAGGACAGCGGTTTCTTCGAGCACTACAAGTATTACGCCGACATCGTCCGCCCTGCCGCTTTCGGCAATTTCCCTCCAGACTTCCGCGACCGGCTGGTGCCTCTGGAAGGCTGCCCGCGAGTGTTTGCACTCGATCCGCACGACATGGCTGTGGCCAAGCTCTTTGCTGGACGGCCCAAGGACATTCGGCTGCTGTCATTCCTTTTCGCCACGGATCGGCTTGATGAAGCGAAGGTGCGCAAGCTTCTCTGGGATACGCCGATGGAGGAGAAGTGGATCGTGAAAACCCATGCGGTTCTTGATCAAGTCCTGGCTGAGGCGGCGAAGCAGCGCGTGGCATGAACTACGGAGCGCTGGCACCGACCACTCGCCGCAGCCACTCTCTTGCCTTCTCTCTCGCAGGGCTGGGCCGCAGGGTCCACGCATCGTTGTGATTGCGGAAGCCGGTGCTCTGGAAGGTCAGATCGGACTTGGGCAGCAGCGGGCGCAGATAGGCTTCAGTTTCTTGCGCATTCGATCCTTCGCCGCAGATGAACTGGGGCCGGTTGCCGAGACGTTTCAGGCGGACCAGGGCTGACTCGCGGTCTGAATTTGGATAAGGCCAGGTTTTGACGCCGTCGTAGTGGCTGTAGGCTAGAAACCCGCACCAGAGCCTGGCTGTTTCGTCATCGTAGAGACCGAGATAGTTGCAGGCGATGGCTCCGCGCGAGAAGCCGCAGAGCACGACCTTTGATTCATCGCCACCGTAGTCTTGGCAGACGGACTTCACGGTCTCGCGCAGGCTTTTCAGCGTCGGCTGCGGATCATAGACTGGTGGATTGCCCCACCACGTGATCGCGATTTCATTGCCTTTCTCATTCAAATACGGTGCACACAGCCAGATGAAGCCGTGACCCGCAGAGAGGCCGTAGCCGAGATTGCTGCCTTCGGGCAGGCCGGTGCTGACATCCCCGAATTTGTTGGTGTAGCGGCCATTGCCGGCGAGCTCGACGATCACCGGCATCTTCGTGCCCGGTTTCCAATCGGTCGGCAGATAGAGCACGTGCAGTCCCACTTTGACGCGCTTGCCCGCGGCAGGTGGCCCTGCACTCAAAGCCGGTACTTCGAGATCCGCCGGTACGCTGCGGATGTCCGGCAGTTCTGCGGCAAACAAACTTGCTGATGAGAGAAAAAGGAAGACGACGGCTTTCATGGGGTCTGGAGCAATCAGGCGCGGTTCAACGCAGCGGCACGCTCCAGAGATGACCGCCAGAGGTGATGAAAAGCGTCTTGCCGTCCTTGCCGCCAAAGGCGCAGTTACAGCACTCATCCGGAGCCACCGGGATGAAGTCGAGCAAGCGTCCCGAAGGAGAGAGAATGTAGCAGCCCGCCTTGAAGCGCGTGGTTTCGAACTCGGTGGCCTTGTTCGTTCCTGCCGCCACGTAGATGCGGCCTTCACGATCCATCTTCATGCCATCCGGGCCGCGACCGTCTTTCCAGTCGAAGAGGACTTTTCCTTTGCCGTTTACGTCGCCGTTTTTATCAAGCTTGTAGCGCAGCAGCTTTCGTGAGCCGCCTTGCTTGCTGTTATTGTTGTCGGCGATGTAGAGATAACGGTCGTCCGGTGAGATGAGGATACCGTTGGGGCGTTCGAGAATATATCCTCCCTCTCCTCCACTTAAAACACTCTCTACCTTGCCAGGCAAGTCGATGCGATAGACGCCTTCAACGAATCGCAGAGGAGATAGCCGAAGTTCATCAGACAGCTTTGTTCTCAGGCTTAAAGTTTTGGCCGCGTGGCTCGGAGGGATACCTGACCAGACGTGGTTTCTTTTCTGGAAGAGGAAATACACTGGGAAAAGATCACGGATTTCCATCCCCTCACGAGAACCGTACCTTGGATCGGTGAAGTAAATCCGGCCCTTCGAATCCATGCAGAGGTCGTTGGGAGAATTGAAGCGTTTTGCACGAAAAAGTTCTGCCAAAGGGGTGTTGGGTTTGGGTTCAAATTCGCGTGCAAAATCAAATCCCCAAAAATGCTGTTGATCAAACCGATCCGCCATCACCGTGATGCTCCCATCCTTCTCCGTTCGCGTCACCCGGCGCATGCCGGACTCGCAAGCCACGAGTCGGCCTTCCTTGTCAAAGAGCAGCCCATTGGAGGCGTTGTGGCGGAAGACCGTCGTCTTACCTTCCGGCCCCATGCGGTTGATGTGCTTGCCATCGGTGAAGTAGAGGGAGCCGTCTTTCCACGCCGGGCCTTCCGTCGCGCCGATGGCTCCGTGGTCCCTGGGCTTGGCACCGGGGACAAGCGGCGAGCGTGAGGAGGAGCAGGAGGCCAGGAGGAATGCAAGAGCAAGGATGGAGAGGTGGCGGAAAAACATGCAGGGCATCAATACGGCGAAGGATGGAAAAATTCAGCGACACATCGTTCACGAAGCGTTTTCTTGAAGACCCCCATGCTTTTGAAATTTCTGCTTCCGCTCTCTCTGCTGCTCTCCGCCACGCTGCTGCACGCCCAGACCAGTGTGCCGCTGCCGGCGCGTGAGCTGCGCGGCTCGTGGATCGCGACGGTGCATTGCATCAACTGGCCCACGGAGCCGGGCTTGCCGGTGGCCAAGCAGAAGGAGCAGCTGCGGGTGCTCATCGCCTCAGCGGCGGATGTGGGATTGAACGCGCTCATCTTCCAAGTCCGCCCGGCAGGCGATGCGGTGTATGACTCCAAGCTCGAGCCTTGGTCCCCGTTTCTGACAGGGCAGATGGGCGTGGCGCCCTCGCCCCTGTGGGACCCGCTCACATTTGCCATCGATGAAGCCCACAAGCACGGCATGGAACTTCATGCGTGGTTCAATCCCTTCCGCGCTCTCGCTGGGGAGAAACGCGTGCCGAGCGCCGAACACATCGTGCGCAAACATCCCGAGTGGACCATGAAATACGGACCCGACACCTGGATGGACCCCGGCATCCCCGAGGTGCGGGCGCAGGCCATTGCGGTGATCATGGATGTGACGCGGCGCTACGATGTAGATGGGATTCACATCGACGATTACTTTTACCCCTATCCGATCACGGATGCGGCCAAGAAGAAGATCGAGTTTCCCGACAGCGAAACCTTTGCGCGGTATAAAGCCGCAGGCGGGCCTTTGGAGCTCACGGCATGGCGGCGGCAGAATGTCGATGAGACCGTGCGCATCATCTACGAGGGCATCAAGGCGGAGAAACGTTATGTGAAGTTTGGCATCAGCCCCTTCGGTCTGTGGCGGCCCAATTTTCCTGAGGGCACCGGCGGCGGGCTCGATCCGTTTGAAGATCTCGGCGCGGATTCGCTCAAGTGGCTGCAGCAGGGCTGGGTGGACTACCTCACGCCGCAGCTCTACTGGACGATTGACCGGCCCAAGCTCGGCTTCATCACCTACTACGACTGGTGGCTGGAGCAGAACACACTGGGCCGCCACATCTGGCCCGGCATGAACTCCTCAAAAGTGGGCGATGATCGCAACGCAGGCGAGATCCTGCACCAGATAAGCGTGCTGCGTGAACGCGGCCTGAAGATGACACCGGGCCACTTTCATTGGAACTTTGGCTCCCTGCACAAAGACCTTGGCAAGCTCGGCACGCACACGAAAGCGCGCGCCTACACCACGCATGCCATTCCACCTGCTTCCCCGTGGCTCAGCCAGTCGCAGCTTCCGGCGCCTGTGGTCGGTAAAATCATCCCCGGTGGCAAACTCACCATCGCCTGGCAGCACAGCGATATTCGCTGGATGAGCGCGACGCGCTGGTGGGTCATGCAGGCGCAGATCAACGGCAAATGGATCACCTGGGAAACCTATTTCAAAGACCAGCTCAGCGCTCCATGGCCTGACAATGCCACCGCTGTGGCAATTCGTGCCGCCGGGCTTGGTTGGGAGGTGGGGGAGCCGGGGGTTGCTACAAAGTAGCTCGGGTTCTGGAACCCCTGAGAGCCACATGAGGGTTGTCATCCCTGACACAGGCCGCATGGTATCAACATGAGACCGAGGACATTTGAACTTCGTGGACTGCCTGCCATGCTGATTCTGGGAGTCATTGCGGTGGTGGCCGTTGGCCTCGTGGCGCTGGTGCTGATGGTCGGCGCTGCTGTGGCCGTGGGCGGACTGGCGATTTCCGCTGTGGCAGCATTGTACTACACCCTGCGTCGCAAGCTCTCCTCCGGAACCAAACGAGACATCTGGCTGGATCCCGCTCCACCCGCCACGACGGCATCACTCGAAGTGCGGGACATCGAGGTGGAAGTACTGCCGCAGAAGGAACCGTGACGCGTGTGGTGGCGATCCGTCTGAACTTGTCCGGCTCAAGCCGTGAAGCTCACGCGCAGTAATCGCGGAATAGGCCGCCCATCATGCAGCCGAGCTGATTGCCATGGGCGAAGTTGCCACGGGTGTAGAGCACGATGGCATACGGCGTGTTGCGGTAATAAAAGAACAGGGATTCGTGATCCCATTCGCCGTAGTTTCCGGTCTTGCCGCCGATGTAATTGATGCTGGCGGGCATGACCCAACGGCCGAGGCCGTACTGATCGCGCCGCATGGCCTCCAGCAGCAGCTCGCAGCCATAGTCGAGGCGGTAGTTCACGCAGCGCTCATAAAACTCGGCGTAGAAGCGCGGGGACTGCCAGTTATTGATGATCTGCACATCAGGCAGGTGGTATTTCCGCTCAAAGTACTGCTCGTCGGCGGGTGTGATGCGGGCGAGCAGGTAGAACCAGGAAGCGTTGATGCTTTGATCACAGGCATAAACGATGTGCTGAAATTCCTCGCGCGTGAGGACGCCACGGCGTTTCTCCAGCAGGACCGCGGCCACGGCGGGTTTGGGCATCGAGCCTCCCACGAACAGCTTGTCCGCTTGAAATTCGGCGAGATACCGGCCCGTGGAGAGATTTTTGACCGCGTAGCCAATGCGTGGATCACGGCGATGCGCACGGTAGGTCTGCTCCATGCTGGCTGTCCACGGCCTGCCATGCGCACTGTGAGCGCGGAAGCGCAGGCGGGCGCCCGAGGCAAGGAAGCGGTTGTGGTATTCCCACTGCGCACGCGTTTTGCGCGCCGAGAAGCCGAGCACCGAGGTGGCGGAAGCTGCACAGCCCGCGAGTCCTGCAGGCAGTGCCAGCAAGCCACGCTGCAACCAGACGCGGCGTGTTTCCGGAAGCGCTGATGGAACATCCTCGGGCATGGTTGAAAACTGCCCTCCTTCGCAGGAAGACGCCAGGGGGAAAATGTCAGAAGATTGTGTGCTTGAGGCTCGTCACTTCACCGCAGAAGAACGCGAAGAATGATGTTTATTCATCTGCCACGGGGGAGCTTGGGTTCATCTCGGCGGGGCTTTCTTCTCCACAATCAACCTTGTGTTCCCAAGAAGCGCGCTTCTCCCGCTGCGGCTGTTGCGGATTGTTTGTG
>NCCR01000015.1:32467-77416 GCA_002279765.1 Verrucomicrobia bacterium 12-59-8
ATGCTGGCTCCCGGCGGCTGGCCAAGCCAAGAGAGAAAAATACAGATACGTTTGTGTGCCATGGCCACTCCCTCCCCCGACGTACTTGCAGAAACGCGCATCTCCGCCTAGCTGAGGGCCGCGCACATGGCCAACCTCGACTACCTCAGCATTCTCTCCGTGGCGGTGCCGGTCTATCTCACGATGGCCGCCGGGGCGCTGGCCCGCCGGACGGGACTGCTGAAACCTGAGGCGGACACCAGCCTGATGAAGCTCTCCGTGATGATGCTCACGCCGGCACTGATCATCGAGCGCGTGGTGGGAAATCCCGCCGTGATGCGCCTGCCGCCGGTGCTGGTGGCCGCTGGACTGGGCTATGGGCTCATTGTGTTCGGCATCGCGCTCACGTATTTCGTTGCACCGGTGATCGGCCTGAAAAAGGGCGAGGGCCGCCGCACGTTCAGCGTGGCCTGCGGGCTGCAAAATTACGGCTTCGTGGCCATTCCCATCGTCACCGCGTTGTTTCCTGACAAAGGCACGCTGGGGGTGCTCTTCACCTTCACGCTCGGCGTGGAGCTGGCCTGCTGGACCGCCGGAGTCGGGCTGCTCACGGGCCTGGACAAGGCCCCGTGGCGGCTCGCGCTGAATGCGCCGGTGCTCACCATTTTGATCTCTCTGCTGCTGAACTTCACCGGCCTGCATGCCCATGTACCGCAGGTCGCGCACAACACCTTCACCATGCTCGGCGCCTGCGCCGTGCCGCTGGCGGTGCTGCTCATCGGTGCCTCCATCGCGGATCTCTGGGGTCAGGGAGCCATGCAGTGGAAGGTGGCCATCGTCAGTCCGATTTTGCGTCTGGGCATCATCCCCGTTGCCTTTCTGCTGGCAGCCTACCATCTGCCGATCAGCCTGGAATTGAAGCGCGTCATTGTCGTGCAGGCTGCCATGCCCTCCGCCGTGTTTAACATCATGATCGCACGCCTCTACGGCGGTCATGCCACCACCGCCGTGCAGGTGGTGATCGCCACCACGGTCGTGAGCTGCATCTCCACGCCTCTCGTCATCGCATGGGGGCTGAAATTGGTCGGCGCATGAATCTTCCCTGGTATCTTCTGCTGCCGCTCGTCGCCGCCATCGGCTATGCCATCGCGTCGATGCTGCTGAAAAAGGCGCTGGTGGAAGGGGCGCACCCGATGGCCTGCTTTCACATCAACAACTGGACCAGCGTGTCCGTGTTTCTGCCGCTCGCCTTGTTTGAGACGCAGCCGGTCGCGTGGGAGCTATGGTACATTCCGGCGGGGCTGGGCGTGCTGTTTTTCACTGGAGGCTGGTTCACCTTCATCGCCATGCAGCGCGGGGATGTGTCACTCGTCACGCCGGTGCTGGGGTCCAAGGTCGTGTTTGTCGCGCTCGGTGCCAGCCTGATCATCGCGGGCAGCATGAAGCCGCTGATGTGGGTGGCCGCCATCATCACGACGGGTGGCATTTTTATGATGAGCGCCACGGATTTCAAAACCCCGAAAGGCGCGCGGCTTGCGGGTCCGGTGGTGATGGCACTCGTCAGCGCGGCGTTCTTCGCGCTGGCAGATGTCCTGCTGCAGCGCTGGGCGCCCACTTTCGGCCCTAAAATGTTTCTGGCCATCATGTCCGGCACCACGGGCGCTCTGTCGGTCTTTGCCATGACGTTGCTGCCCAAACGTCCGCCCATTCCGTGGAATCGCGCCACGCAGTGGTCCCTCGGCGGCAGCGCCCTGATCGCCGGGCAGTCGATGCTCATGGGCATCTCGCTCGCTTTCTTCAACGACGCCATCGGAGTGAACGTCGTCTATGCCACGCGCGGCATGTGGAGCCTCGCCGTCGTCGCGCTGCTGGGACCGCTGCTGGGCAATCGCGAGCGCCACGAATCCGGCAAGGCCTACGGCATCCGCATCGTCGCCGCGCTACTGCTCATGGCGGGAGTGATCTGCGCGGTGATCTCCCGCATGCACGCCCAGTAGGCCCTGTTTCTGCGCAACAGGAGTCGTTGTTGCATAGAAACAAGGCTATTTCTTGAGCACGCCCGTATGCTTCACATACGGCAGGCCCATGAATTGATTTGATCAGATTCGGCCCCCACGGCGTCTAAACAGGCGTCATCAACTCTCAGCCCCCGAAAATCATGCATACTTCACTGCGACTCCTGCTGGCCATGCTGGTAGCGGCCTGGGCAGGCTCACCGCTGCTTGCGGCCACGACTTTAGACAAAGAGAAAAAGTCATCCAAGCCGGACACGTCCGCCGAAAAGCCAACTTCAGCCAAGTCTGAATCCTCGGCCAAAAAGACCGATCCGGTCAAAGACGAAGAAGGTGTAAACACACCCGTCATGACTCCGGCGGCGGTCTCCACGATCAGCGTTGAGGACATCCGTGATTTCGACACGTACCCGAAGCAGATCCAAAGCCTGGTGCAAAGCTCCATGGCGCTCACGCGACTGGAGCTCGGCTACCTCTACGGCTCGCATGAACCCAGCAAGGGCGGCATGGACTGCTCCGGCACCATTTATCACGTGCTGCATTTTCAGGGCCTGAAAGACGTGCCGCGTCAGTCCGACGAGATGTGCCAGTGGGTGGAGAAGAAAACCCAGCTCCACCTCACGCCCACTGCCACGAGCTTCGACAGCGAAGAATTCGACGCCCTCAAGCCCGGTGACCTGCTCTTCTGGACCAACACCACCAAGACCACGCGCAAGCTGCCCGTGACCCACGTCATGATCTACATCGGCAAGCACAAGAAAAGCGGCAAACGCATCGTCTTCGGTTCCAGCGATGGCCGCAGCTTCCACGGCGAGCGCCGCAGCGGCGTCAGCGTCTTCGACTTCAGCCTGCCCCGCGCCGAAAGCACCTCGCGCCTCTATGGCTACGGCCCCACTCCGGGCCTCATGCCCTTCGTTCCCGAGCCCGTCGTGATCGCCGCAGTCACACCACCATCGCCTGCTCCCAAGGAAACACCTGTGGTGAAAGAAACAGTCGCAGCCAAGGAATCCGTAGCAGTCAAAGATGCGCCTGTAACCAAGGTGGCTTCAGCAGCCCAAGAAACACCTGCGGCCAAGAAAGCTTCTGCGTCTCAGGAACCACCGGCACCGAAGGAAGAAGTGCGCAAAGCCGTCGCCCTCGTGACCGATGACCCACCCGAGCCTGTGAGCACGAAAACCGACCTCGCAGAGGCCAAGACCAGCGCATCCAAAGCAGACACCAAACCGACCGTGAAGAAAACGACCGTTGCTGATGCTCCCGCGAAATCCACGACCACGAGCAAGCCCAAGACCTCAGCACCAAAAAAGAAATCCAGCACTGTTGCCACGTCCACACACCGGCGCATCGCGCCGTCAGTTCCATGCGGCGGTTTTTTCAGCAGTGAGGGCGAACGGCTTTTGCTGGAAGAGGTTTAGCGATGCAAGTGTGTTAAGGCCGGGCTTGTTCCACCTCAGAGGCATCTGCTGGCGCACTCTGGCTCGCAGCAATGCACCCTTTAATGTCCGTCGATTCTCTTAATCCGGTTGCAACAGCCATAAGCTGCGGACACATCTTGCAAAGAATGAAGTATGCGGAAATACAAATGGAGAAAACCATGGTGGGTATAAGCAAAAAGCAAAATAATGTTCCATAGAAGGGAACCCCGCTTACCTGCCATGTTTTCGCTGATATAGTCTGCAATGGCTCATGAGTTGCATAAAGAAAGAAAGTGGCTGGACCCAACATAGCTACTTGGCGGCTTAATCGAGTTACTGTAAGTAGGATCGCGAGCGCCAAAATCGAGAAGGCACTTCCCATATTTTGCAATGGTGATGGAATCGATGCTATTCCCATGAAGACTCCCAATCCCATGAGTAACCAGCAAAATAAATACAAGCCACTCAAACGCGCACTGGGAAAGTGTTCATGCGGTAGAACTTTTTCTAACTGATGCCCTAAGAGGTAATAGATGCAAGGGTATATTTGGGAGCCGTCGGCAGACAATCACCGCTAGAAATGAGACGATAATTAGATCTCGCAAAAACCAAAACTGATACACAATAGGTGCCCTTCCAATTCCGAACAATGCAGTGGCGATAGAAGATACGGAAAACTGCAGGTCAAAATAAGATCCATTTCCTTGAAATACAGTCGATAGTCCTGTCGCCTTCGCGACAAACACCAAAAGGATAACGAGGACATTCCAAAATAGAAACGGTATAATCAAAGAGTTCAGTTTGTCCTTCGCGTAGGCGAACCAACTGAATTGATCTGATCTGATTCTCTTCGCGCCCAAGTAACCGGAAAGAAGAAAGAAGATTGGGACTGCCCCACTTGCAAAAAAGCTATGGAGAAGAAAAACCTCAGGCGAGCCCTTGAGCTCTTCTTTTATTGGCGAGTGGATGAACATCACGAAAATCATTCCTACCACGCGAACAATATCGAGAACGGCGACGCGCTTGGTCTTCATCTTGTTATTGCCGAACTAGGTGATGAAAAACAATTTTGTCGAGTACCCATGCGATGGCGGATTTCATGGGGGCTGCCTTTGCAGCAAATGCGGAGGAGCAATGCCTGGCTTGGATCAACAAACGAATGAACCTCGACCGTCTTCTCGTGAGATTCGCAGTCGTCGCCCCCGCAAACCGAGTCGCGATCAAGCACACCCTGAATCATCGGCCTAGCTTTTAGTATCTGGAATTCGGCCTTCATTCAATTAAGAACCAAACGTCAAACTGTGCCGCCCGAGGGCGGCGGAATCAAGCTGCGAATGGCCAAGGGGCTGCAATGCCGCCCGAAGGTTGGCACCAGTGCTTTGTTCGCTCCCGTCAGTCATTTGCGGTTTAGCCATTCTTGATACTCCTTCCAATCTTCTTGAATCGCCACTTCTTGAGCGTGTTTGTCGGGATTAGCCGACCATCCAAGTATCGTTGGAACTCCGAAGCATATAAGTCCGGATAAAGTATAAACCGATCCGTCATCCACGCTCCCTTCCGTTTAGGAAAGGTAAGCTACATGCTTTGGGCTCGGTGGTAGTTCGGACATTGTACACAAAAGTTAAGTGAACTCTTTGATGAGAAACAATTCTGGCGAATGCGTCAACAGCACTCTGGGCCGCGTGTTTCTCGAGTGCATGACAGAACTCACCTCATCCACTCATCCCGATGCGCTTCCACAAAAGCATCGTCATTCAAATGCGGGTAGGTGCGATAGACGCGGTCGATTTCTTCAAGCTGCCCGGGACTGAGGGATTCGTGTTCGTCGAGGCACCAGAGGCCTTCGAGGAGGCCCTGGCGGCGGAGGACTTCGTGTAGGCCGGCGATGCAGCCGTGGTAGGCGTTGGCGGCATCGAAGAAGGCGGCGTTGCTGTCGGTGACTTCAATGCCGAGGCGCAGCAGTGATGATGTGGCTTCGGCGTTGCGGCACTGTTCCAGCAGCTCGACGGCGCGCTGGGTCCACACGGACCAGTGGCCGAGGAGGCCGCCGACGATGCGGCGCTCTGTGCCGGCGAAGCGATAGGGGGTGAGGAAGTCGGTGACGATGTTGTCGTCGTTGCCGGTGTAGAGGGCGATGTCATCGCGACCGGCCTCCATAACGGCGCGTACGACGTCGAGGGTTTGATAGCGGTTGAACGGGGCCATCTTGATGGCGACGACGTTTTCGATCTCGGCGAAGCGACGCCAGAATGAGCAGGGCAGCACGCGGCCGCCGACGCTGGGTTGCAGATAGAAACCGACGATGGGCAGCACCTCGGCCACGGCGCGGCAATGCGCGATGAGTTCGTCTTCGGTGGCGGTTCGCAGGGCACCAAGGCTGAGAAGTCCGGCGTGGTAGCCAAGGTCGCGCAGCAGTGTGGCTTCAGCGACGGCCTGCGGTGTGGCACCGCAAATGCCGCCGATGCGGACGAGGGGTTTGGCGGCGCGGTCCATCTCCTCTTTTGCGAGTTCCAGCACGGGCTTGAACAAACCGATCTGTGGATCGCGGATGGCAAACTGCGTGGTGTGCACGCCGACGGCGAGTCCGCCGACTCCGGCGGCGATGTAGTAGCGTGCCAGGGCGCGCTGCCGCCGTTCATCGAGCCTGCGCTGCGCGGTGAGTGCGAGCGGATGCGCAGGGATGGCAAGGCCGTGGTGAAGCGAGGAGCGAAAGTCGAAGTTGTTCATGAAATTTTGCTTCGCATGCTGACGGCTTAACCTTTCAACCGAGTCCTTATGCTGCGCCACTTCCTGTTTCTGCTTTTTGCCACCGCCACTTTTGCTGCGGATGAGTTCCCGCTCGTGCCTGCCCAGGAGTGTCATCCGCGCAACGGACTGCCGAACTTCTTTGCCAAAGCGAACACGCCGGGTGCGGAGATCAAGATCGGCTACCTCGGCGGTTCCATCACGGCGCAGAATGGCTGGCGGCCGAAGACGCTGGCGTATTTTCAGCAGACTTATCCCAAGGCGAAGTTCAGCGAGATCAACGCGGCGATCGGCGGCACGGGCTCGGACCTGGGTGTGTTTCGTTTGAAGCAGGACGTGCTGGATCACAAGCCGGACCTGATGTTCGTCGAGTTCGCAGTGAATGATGGCGGTGCTTCGCCGGAGCAGATCTTCCGCTGCATGGAGGGCATCGTGCGTCAGACTTGGAAGGCGCTGCCGGAGTGCGACATCTGCTTTGTGTACACGGTGACCGAAGCACTGGTGCCTGCGATGCTGGAAGGGAAGTTCCAACGCTCGGCGAGTGCGATGGAGAAGATCGCCGATCAGTACGGCATCCCGACGATTCACATGGGAATGGAAGTGGCGAAGCTGGCGAAGGAAGGCAAGCTGGTGTGGAAGGCGAAGCTGCCGAAGACGGACGAAGAGAAAAAGGCGCTCGAAGGAAAATTTGTCTTCGCACCGGACAGCGTACATCCGCATGTGGAGACCGGCCATGAATTGTACCTGGCCGCCATTGTTCGTTCGCTGGAGCCGATCAAGGTGGCTTCGAAAACTCCAGGCGCGCATGTGCTGGGCGCACCTCTCATCGCCACGAACTATGAGCAGGCCAAGCTGCTGCCGATCAGTGCCGCTACACTGTCGCCGGGATTCAAGTTGCTCGATCCCAAGACCGACGACTTTGGCAAACGCTGGGCGAACCGCATGACGACACTGCACAAAGGCTCACAGCCCGGCGAGACGATCACTTTCAAGTTCAAAGGTACGCGCTGCTCCATCTATGACATCATTGGCCCGGATTGCGGGCAGGTCAGTGTGACGCTTGATGATCAGCCAGCGAAGATTGTGCCGCGCTTTGATGCGTACTGCACCTACCACCGCCTCAGTGCGCTTGTGATTGGCAGCGACCTCGAAGACAAGGTGCATACTGTGAAGATCGAGATCGATGCGAAGCAGCCTGACAAGGCGACGATCCTCGCGAAGAACGGGAACAAGATCGACAAGCCCGAGCGCTTCGATGGAACCGCCTTCTACCCTGGAGCCATCCTGCTGGTGGGTGAGCTTGTGCCATAGTAGGCACATCCTGCTGGTATTTCGCTCGTCACTTGAAGAAGCGCTGCCTGCCAAGGGCGGCCAGCGTAGGGCTTCTCGACGCGCTCCACAGTCGGCATTGCCGGAGACAGAGGAAATCGAATGCGTGCAACACCACTTTATTTCCCATCAGTCAATATTCCTCAGAGATGAGTCTTCGGTGAACCACTCTTAAGAACTGTTTGAACCCTGATTCAATACCGCTAGGCGGGAGCAGGCATACTGTTATGGAAATAATAGCATGTCCTGTTTTATATGAACACCGACCCTGCCCGCGTCGAGCAACTCTTCAACGAGGCGCTCGAACGTGCAAACCACATCGAGCGCCATGTCTTTCTCACCGGAGCTTGTGGGAACGATACGGCGTTGTGGAATGAGGTCTGGGACCGCCTGCGCAATCACCCCGGCGACGGCGGCCGGCAGCGCCGCACGCGGGGCATTCGCGTACCGAAATCTCCGCCCCATGGCATGATGGAAGAGAAGCCGGGCGACATGATCGGCCCCTACCGGCTGCTGCAAATCATTGACGACAACATCAGCAGCACGATGTGGATGGCCGAGCGCAACCAGCGCGTGGCGGAGTTTGTGGCCATCAAGATCGTGGCGGCGGCGGCCAATGACTTTTTGATCCGCTATGAGGCCCAGAAGCACGCACTGGCACTGCTGGACCACCCTGCCATCGCCCGGCCGCACGCCTGCGGCATGACCCCCGGCGGCAGGCCTTATCTTGTCACGGAGCTGCTGCATGGGACGCCCATCACCCAGTTTTGCGATGATCAGAAGCTCTCGCTGCTGACACGCGTCCGGTTATTCCTCCTGGTCTGTGACGCCATCCATCATGCCCACCAGAAAGGAGTGGTGCATGGGGATCTCCAGCCTTCCAACCTGCTTGTCAGGTGGGGCGATCAAGGACAGCCGGTGCTGAAAGTGACAGACTTTGGCATCGCCAGGGCGATGAACCACGCCCTCATCTCTCCCACCGGACATCTGCGGTCACCTGTCGCCTACCTGACGCCCGAACAAGTGTCCGCCAAGGTGATCGATGCGCGCACCGACATCTACGCGCTGGGCATGCTGCTCTACGAGCTGCTCACGGGGCGGCTGCCGATCCTCACGCCCAGAGATGCGGCGGAACACCTGGATGAGGTGAAGCGCGTCGTGTCTGAAACCCTCGTGCAAAAGCCCTCTGCCCTGCTGCGCTCGCTGCCCAAGGCCCAGCTCACCGGCCTGGCCTTGAACCGCAAAGTGGAGACACCCACCTTCCCCGATTTATTGGAGGAGCATTTTGACTGGATCGTGATGCGCGCCCTGGAGAAACGACCGGATAGCCGCTACCCGGCGGTCGATACGCTGGAGAACGATTTCATGCGCTACCTCAAGGAGGCGGACGCCTTGGAGGCAAAGCAGGTGGTGCAAGGCTCGGCGCTGGGCACTTTCATCAGCGAGCACCGGAGTTTGTTTGCCCTCGCGGCAGTGCTGGTGCTGCTGCTTGCTGGCGGCATCACAGTTGCGGGCTGGCTGCTTCTTCAGAAGAAGGAGGAGGTGGCTCAGGTGACCGCCAAAGAGAAGGTCGAATCCTACTCCCTGACCTCACGGTTTCTGCAGGAGATGTTTGGCATGCTGACACCGGAGACGGTGAAGGGCAAGGACACCTCTCTACTACAGAGCATGCTGGACCAGGCGGTCGAGCACCTGGACACTCTGGCTGCAAGCCCCGAGGCTGGCGCACGCGCGCAGGAGACCATCGGAATGACGTATCTGGCGATGTCTCAACCGCTGGATGCGCAGAAGCAGCTGCAAGGCGCGCTGGAGAAACGGAAGCTCGCGCTCGGTGGCGCAAATCGTGACACCCTGCGCTCCATGCGACAACTGGCGACCGCCATGCAGGCGGAAGGGCGGTTTGTGGATGCGGAAACTCTGCTGCGCAGGACCTTGAGCGCGCAACAGAAGGCGCTGGGCCCGGATCATCCCGACACCTTTATCACCATCACGGTGCTGGCGGCGGTGTGTGACGACCAGGAGAAGCACCTGGAGGCCGAAACCTTGTTTCTCAATCTCTATCAGGTGCAAAAGCGCGTTCTCGGCCCGGATCACCTCGATACCTTCGCCACCCTCGGTAATTTGGCGAGTTCCTACACCGTTCAGGGCCGCCATGCCGACGCCATGAAACGACGCGTCGAGCAATTTGACGGGACCCGCCGCGTGCTGGGGCCCAAAGACCCTCGCACCCTCGTCACGATGAACATCGCCGCCCAGGCCAGTGAAGCGGCCGGCATGCCTTCAGACGCAGAGAAGCTGTATTTCGGCGCGCTGGAGATCATGAAACATTCCTTCGGAGCGGAGCATCCCGACACGCTGGTGCAGACTGATCAGGTGGCCCTGATGCTGGGACGGCGCAGGCGGCATGATGAAGCCCTGAGACTGCATCTCCAAAGCCTGGACGCCAAACGTCGGGTGCTCGGCCCTAAGGACCCACAGACCTTGCTTTCGATGAAAAATCTGGCCCATGAGTATGAGGTGCAGGGCAGGCGTGCCGAATCCGAAGCTTCCCAGCTGCAGATCTTGGAAGCCTTGAAAACGGCTTTGCCCCCGGAGCATCCTGAAATCCTGGCGCAGATGGACAGCGTCGCCCAGGTCTATGACAGCCATGGCCGCCACGCCGATGCCACGCAGCTCCGGAAGGAATCTCTGGCTGTAAGGCAGCGGGTGCTGGGCGGCAGCCATGTGCAAACGCTGCACTCAATGCAGCAACTGGCCGCCTCGCTGGATGCCGACGGCAAACATGCCCAGGCGACAGCTCTGCAGCTCGAAACGCTCGAAACCATGAAGACGGCCTACGGCCCGGGGGATCCGGACGTGCTCGCGCAGATGCATGCGGTGGCGGCCATGCATGACCGCCACGGCCAGTATGAGACAGCTGAAAAGATGTACCACGATCTGCTGCAAATCCAGCAGCGTGTCCTCGGCGTCGAACATGCCGAGACGCTCACCACCATGTCCGGCCTGGCCGCGATGAACTGGCATGCCGGCAGACTCGAAGAGGCAGCGGGTCTCTATCAGCAGGTGCTGGAACTGCAGCGCAAGCGCACGCCCGCAAACGCTACGGCGGTGGCCGCTGCTGCCGCTGATCTCGGCGGCTTGTGGCTGCAAACGGGCCAATGGGCCAAGGCAGAGCCGCTGCTCCGCGACTGTGTCGAACAGTGTATCGGGCAGCAGCCGCAGCACTGGATGCGCTTCCATGCGGAGAGCCTGCTGGGCGCAACCCTGCTGCTACAGAAAAAATTTGCCGAGGCAGGCACACTGCTGCACTCAGGCTACGAGGGGCTGAACGCACGCGCCGACAAGCTCGCGGATCAGGACCGCTTCCTCCTGCGCGACTCCATCGAACGTCTCGCCCAGTTCAATGAAGCCACCGGCAATTCTGCCAAGGCGGCCGAATGGAAGCAAAAGCTCGTCGAGTTCGATCACCCGCACGTTTTTTCAGGACCGCCCAAGCTCAGCATGCGCACGGAGTAGGGACGTTGGCCGTTGTTTGCGGCAAGGCAGACAGCCTGAGGCTTTACATGCTTCAAACCAAGGGATGCCACACACGACAACTTCTCCTCGACCACCGTCAGCTTCCCCCACACTCCTCCGTCTCTTCACGACGGCACAGCCGGTCTCCCCAAAAGGTGGCGACTAGCAGGCTGCTGAGCGCGAGGAGCCCCAGCCCATTGAGCACGTGGAAGTTGGTGACCCAGAAGCTTTTGCCCGTCAGGATCACGAAAATGCCCAGGGCCACCTGTACCGTGGGCATGAACAGCAGCAGCGTGGCCGCCAGTCGCATCTGCGGCAGCGTGACGAGCCAGCGCCGCGCACACACCGCGACGAAGATGATCAGCAGCGCGACGGTGAAGCCCCAGTATTTGTGCGCAAACAGCAGAAAGACATCCTCCGGCTGCAACGGCGGCAGCCACTGGCCTTTGGTGGTCAGAATGTCGCTCGCGGCCAGATGCGTGCGCTGCGTGTGGCGCAGGCTGGCACCCAGAATGAGCTGTCCAAAGACGCAAAGAAACAAGGCCAGCGACCAGAAGCGCGCCCTTGCGGCTTCTTCAAGGGTGAGCACGAGACGGCCTTCCGTCCAGGTGCGTGAGGAGGCGAAGGCGATGAAGACCAGCAGGCAGAAGAACAACTGACCAAGTGTCCCATGCGTGATACCCAGCGGATCTGACATTTTCAATACCCGTAAACCACCGAGAGAAGCCTGCAGCACGACCAACAACAAAGCGAGCGTGGTCAGTCCGCGCAGCAGAGGCCAGCGCTGGCTGTACCATTTCAAAACGAGCCATAAAAAGCCGAGAACCCCGATGAACGCGGCGGTGGCAACCGACCCCATGTAGATCAGCACCAGAAAGCCAAAGGAGCAGAGAATGATGCCGACGCCCTCGATGGCACCAGGTTTGAATTTGGCAAACTGCCAGAAATACAGGCCAAGCACCAAGAACCCGATGGTGGTGGCGAGCCAGCGATGCCCATGCTCAAGCAGTAGCGCGGGAACTTTATACCAACCTTCGGGGTTGAGCTTGCCGTAGCACAACGGCCAGTCAGGCACAGCTAGGCCAACATCTTCTGTGGTCACCGCTGCCCCCCACCAGATCAACACCACACCCACGGCGAGTGTGAACAAAGCATAACGGTGAAAAGCACGAGATGGCATGACAGTCAGATCATGAACGAGCGGTAAAAGCAAAAGGGCAAAATAATGAGGTCATTATTTTGCCCTTCGGTTCTGCCATCCATGAGGATGGAAATTAGTGTGCAGCAGCGGGCTTCGGCGCGGCGGCTTCGGCTTCCATGGTCTTCTTTTTCGCGGCGTCGGACTGCTCCTTGGCCCAGGCGTCATAGTCGGCGGCGGAAACCACTTCAAGAATGGCCTTCATCTGCGCATGGCCTGGTCCGCAAAGCTGACCGCAGATGATGTCCCAACTGCCTTCCTTGACCGGCTTGAACCACATGTGGCTCTTTACGCCTGGTGTCGCATCCTGCGCCGCGCGCATCGGCACGAGCGCGAGGTTGTGGATCACGTCCTTGCTGGCCACATCCACAATGACTGGGCGGCCGACCGGCAGCTTCATGGTACCTGGATTGACGAAATCGTCCTTGCCGTTGGGGTCGTGCATGTCCTTGCCCATGGTGTTGGTGGCGCCATCCACATTGCGCAGATCCCAGGTGCTCAGCATCATGTCGGTGCCGGGGTATTGGAAGTTCCAGAGGAACTTCTCGCCCAGCGCACGCATGCGGATGGTGTCTGGGGAAGTAGGGTATTCATCGGCCTGGTGTGACCAGAGCGGGAAGGCGAAACCGAGCAGGAGAATGGCTTCCACGATGACCACGCCGATTTCGATGTGGGTCGTCGCATGGCCACGGAAGCCATGGTAGTCGGCATGGGCGGTCTTCTTTTGGCGGAAGCGATAGAACGCGATGGCAAGATAAATGGACCAGCCCACGCCAAGCACGACCATGACCCAGTGGACGAAGCCCAGCATGTGGTCAACAAGGCCACCGTGTTCAGAGGCGTTTGCGGTCTGGCCCATCCAGACATTGATAGAATCGAGTTTAAGGGTCATAAGAAGAGGGGTTCAGGCGGCGGTGATGTGCTGATGGGTGCGCTGACGGCGCACAAAGGAATAAACAAAGCAGGCGGCGCAGACGAACATGAAGGCGAGCATGCCCAGCATGAATAGAATCGCGTAGCCCTGCGCCTGTCCGACAAGGCTGCCCTTGTCCGCCATGCAGGTGGCGCAGGCGAGAATGGAGGATGGCGGCGCAACGATCATGGTTCAGACGATGATGGTGCGCATTTTTTTGACCAGGTACCACACGCCATAGGCCAGCAGGGCCAGGCAGAGCAGACCTGCGTAATTTTTCAAGGGGGCGGCACCGGCGGCGGCGGCGTCCTCAGGCATGAAATGCATCCACAGCCAGAACCCGGCATCGCACAAGATGGCGAAGACGAGAAAGACGATATGGAAGTGCTTGAGTGACATGACGGAAGTGAGGAGAATTACTGCTGTTCGACCGGGGCGTAGAAGCCAGGGAAAACAAGCGGATCTTCGTGAGCAAAAATGAAGAGCGCAAAAAGGACGACTGCCAACACCACCGTGAAGAGGAGGATCTTGTAGATCATGCTGCGCTCATGGTTGAGATGCATGAAGATCAGCGCCACGAGCGTGGCTTTGATCGTCGCCAGAATCATGCCGACGAGAATGTTCAGGCTGTGGGTGGGAAGCTCCACATAAGAGAGCCCCACGGTGAGTCCGCTAAAGACGATCAGGAGAACACCAATGATGATGTACCATTTGATCGATTTCTGGATTGCTTCGACGTTGTCGGCCATGGCAGTGAAAAAAGTGGGGGATTAGAGGAGGTACAGCAGCGGGAAGAGGAAGATCCAGACGAGATCGACGAAGTGCCAGAACAGGCCGCCGACTTCGACGCGATTGGCGAGATGCTCAGGATCCTGACGCAGGCGTTTGCCGTCGAACACCAGGAAGTAAAGCAGCACCAGAGCCCCAGCGATCACGTGAAGACCATGCAGGCCGGTGAGCGTGAAGTAGATGGCGTAGTAGGTGTTCAGCTTCGGCGTGAAGTTGGAGAAGAACGTGAAGTCCTTCTTTTCGAGCACCACCGTGGGGTGATGGGCGTGGGCTTCGCCATGAGCTTCGGCCGGAGCGTGGGCCTCAGCACCATGCGCACCGCCATGGGCGGCACCTTCAGCAGGAGGCTCAGCGGAATTCAGTTTGAAGAAGAGCGACTCTTTCTGCAGCGTTGCCGAGCGGGTCTTGTCACGCGTCGGATAGTCCGTCTCGAATTTGGTGATGTGATGGTCGCGGTTCTCAACAAAAGCCTTCTGCCAGGCTTCACCCAGATAGCGGTGATCAAAGGCGAGGGACTTTTCGGATTGCGCCACGCCGCGTGCATCGACGCCATCGACTTCGAGGGTCATCTTGTCATCGGTCAACTTACCATTAGTGGTGGTGCCATCACGGAAGGTGATGCTGCTGTCGGTGTAGCCAAAAATTTCGGAAGGTTTCACCTCGATCTTGATCGGTGCGGTTGCGACGAGCTTGATAGAGGCGGTGCCCTTCTTTTCTGCGGCCGCTTTTGCGACAGCTTCCGCACTGAGAAGCTTGAACGAAGCTTCATCCAGGGTGATTTCCTGGCCATCTTCAGTTTTGAACTTCGGAGCCGTGCCTTCAATGAACGGGAGGACGTGGCCGATTGGATCAGCGGAAACAGCGCTCGTTTTGAGTGGAACGGACAGATTGAGCTCTGTGACTCCTTCAAACTTCACATGATAACCGTGGGGAAGATGGCCGGTGAGCATCGTGCCGTCCGTCAGTTTTACTGCGTAGTGAGCAAACTTGGCCTTGTACTCGAGGGACTTGTTGAACATGAAGACCCCCGCGCAAATCACGGTGATAGCCATGTTGATGCGGTACCAGCCAAACTTGCGCAGCTTCAGCATGGCCCAAGCCATGACCACCGTCACGGAGGAGGCGATGAGCACGACGGTATTGATGAAGCCGAGCGTCACATCCAGATCATGCACCGGCCACGGATAGTCGGCGCCGACGCGGAGGAAGATGTAGGCGGAGAACAAGCCGCCGAAGAGCATGACTTCCGAGGCAAGGAAGAGCCAGATGCCGATCTTGGCGTTGTAGAGACCGGTGTCTGGACGGGCGTGAACTGTGTAGGGGATGTCCATTGAAGTAGTCGCGGTGCGCGGTTTGGAGTTCGCGGATTAGTGATGCGCCTGAGCTTTTGCAGCGATGGCTTTGAGGTCGGGTTTACCGGGTTCGGATTCCCACTGCGGATAGAAGTCGGTGGCGTGACCGGGAACGCTGTACTCGTAGGGGCCACGATGGGCGACCGGGTCAAACAGGAAGTTGCCATGTGGAGGAGGCGTTGGCGTGGCCCACTCCAAGGTGGTGGCATCCCAAGGATTGTCGCTGTTGGACTTTTTGCCGCCTTTGATGCTGAACCAGAAGTTGATGATGAAGGGCACCTGGCCAAGCGCGAGGATGAACGCACCGACGGACATGACGATGTTGAGGGACAGCATGTTGTCCGGGATGTTGAAGCCGAAGAAGGCACCGATCTTGTGCGTCAGGGACGTGGTCCAATGCGACATGGAGCTGGTGTTCTCGAAGTACTTGCCGCCGTCATACCAGCGGCGGTGGAAGCCGGCCATGCCCTGAACAAACATAGGAGCAAAGACCAGATTCATACCGATCAGCGAAGGCCAGAAGTGCAGCTTGCCGAGCTTGTCGTTCATGAAGCGTCCGGTCATCTTCGGGAACCAGTGATAGACACCGGCGAAGAGGGCGAAGATCGTTCCTGGAGCGACGACGTAGTGGAAGTGGCCGATCACGTAATAGGTGTCGTGCATGGCGAGGTCGATGAACGAGAATGCCAAAGGAAGACCCGTCAGACCACCGATACCGAACATAGGCAGGAAGGCGGAGGCGAAGAGCATCTGCGTATTGAAGCGGATGGAACCACCCCAGAGCGACACCATCAGGCAGGTCAGCAGCACCACGGACGGCACCGAAATGAGCACCGTGGTGATCTGGAAGTAGGTGGACATCATGGTGCCCATGCCGGTCAGATACATGTGATGCGCCCAGACAAGGAAGCTGAGGAAGCCGAGCGTCAGCACGGAGTACACCATTGACTTGTAGCCCCACAGCGGACGGCGGGCATTGCAGGGAATGATGTCCGTCAGGATGGCGAACGCCGGCAGAATGAGCACATACACTTCAGGATGCGCGAGGAACCAGAACAGATGCTGATAGAGCAGGGGGCTGCCACCACCGGAGATGTCGAGGTGCTTGCCACCTTCCATCAGACCTGAGGGCAGGTAGAACGAGGAGCCGAACACACGGTCGGAGAGCTGCAGGATGGCCGCCACTTCGAGAGGTGGGAAGGCGAGCAGGAGCAGGAAGGCGGTCACAAACATCGCCCAGCAGAAGAAGGGCATCTTCATCCATGCCATGCCCTTGGTGCGCAGATTGATGATGGTGGCGATGAAATTGACGGAGCCGAGCAACGAGGCGGAGATGTTGAACACCATTGCCATCAGCCACCAAATGTGTCCGTGTTTCCAAATGCTCGTCACACCGATGTTCATGGTGGAGGCCAGCGGCGAATACATCGTCCAACCTGTCTGGACCGGGCCGGTGCCGACGAAGAAGCTGTACATCATGAGCACGCCGCTGATGAAGAAGAACCAGTAGCTCATCAGGTTCAGGCGGGGGAACGCCATGTCGATGGTGCCGATCTGAAGTGGCATGACGAAGTTGCCGAAGGCAGCGAAACCGAGTGGCACAATGCCGAAGAACACCATGACCGTTCCGTGCATGGCTCCAAGCATGTTGTAGAGCTCACCGTTCAGCGAACCGTCCGCATTCAACCAGCGGCCAAACATTTGCTCAAAGGCATCGCCAAGGATGGGCAAGTGACGAATCACTTCCACCGCCGGCACCGGCACGCCGGGATAGGCGATGCTCCAGCGCATGAGCAGCATGAGGAAGAAACCGAAGAGCAGGAACAACAGGCCGGTGATGCCGTATTGAATGCCGATGGTCTTGTGATCCGTGGAAAAGATGTACTTCCAAATGAAGCTCTGTTTATGATGCCCGTGCGCATGGTCGTCATGCGAATGATCGTGGGCGTGATCTTGAGTAGTGGCGGCGGCGCTCATAAGCTGGGGGTCAAAAGGGGTCAGAGGGGGTGGGCGTTCGCGAAGTCGAACTCGAAATCAGCGGTGGCCTTGCCGCCACGGACGGTGACGGTGTGGGTGATGCTTTGCGAAAACTGTGGGTGCCAGGCCTCAACGACATAGTCGCCATCAGCGAGCGCACGAGAGATGGAGAAACGGCCATCGGTGCCGGACACAGCGCCATGCACTCCTTCATGCACAAACACCCATGCGTTCATCCAGCGATGAACATCGCATTCGAGGCGGTAGATACCAGGGGTGTTGAAGGTCTTCACATTTTCGTCGCCACGTGAAGGCTGACCGAAGTTGTCGATGTTGGCACCTTTGCCCTGTGCTTCGTAGCGCGCGATGCGAATGTTGTGAAAGGTGAGGTCGCTGTTGTGAAAGCGGACATTCTGACCCGCCTGGATCTCCAGAGTGTGTGGCACGAACTCGCACTTGGTTTGATCCACCAACGGAGAGCTGGAAAGATTGCTGGCACGCTGGCTGCCATGCACCGTGATCACAGCGTCAGCGAGGGCACCGTCCGCCGCGACTTTCCAGGTGGGATCCATGATGTCTCCATGACCAGTGCAGAAGGGATTGCCGCCGACCTCGACGACTTTACGCAGACTGGCGGCATCGACACCCTTGAGCGTCACTTTGCCGGTGATGCTGGGAGTTTCGGCAATCTCGACGGCAGGCGCGAGCTTCACCTCGGCGGCAGCCTCAGGCATCTTGCCGCAGCTCACGTTCGCGATCAGCATGACAGCTCCAAAGGCAGCCCAAGGTGCCTGGCGGGAGACGGTTTGCTTCACACGGGTCATTGCAGTTTGCAAATTACTTGGCGGCAGGTGCAGCGGCAGCAGTAGCGCCAGGACCGGCGGGGATGTCACCGGGGACATTCTTTTCAGCAAAAGGCTCCAGCTCTGCGGCAGTCCACTGCGAGGCGCGTTTTTCTTCGTCGCGCACCTTCTGCACCATTTCTTTGGTGATCATGGTGGCCTCATTGCCCCAAGAGTTACGCACGAAGGTCAACACGTTGGCAAGATCCTGCGAGGACATCGCCGCACCAAAGGGCATCATCCCACCGGGAGTGTTGTAGCCCTGGCCGTTCACAGTCACTGGACCCGTCAAACCGTGCTGCGTGATGCGGATCAGGCGCTCGGTGCCGCCCAAGACGAACTCAGACTTGGCCAGAGGCGGGAACTGGCCAGGAAGGCCGCCGCCGTTGCCCTGATGGCAACCACCGCAAACTGCGTAGCCGCTGGAACCTTTTTTCATGGCCAGCGCAAAGGGATCGAGGGCGTCTCCAGCTCCAGCACCGCCTGGACGTGGGTCCCCGCCACCAGCCGAGGCAAAGGGATTGCTAACATTGAAGCTCCAGCCGCCGGTCATCGGGCCAAGCTGGCCACCGGCGATGATGGCAACGAGCATGAGCAAAAACATCGCCCACAGGGGTGCAGGCTGGCTTTCGGGAGCGAGATCTTCCTTCTCGCGCTTCACGGCACTGTGAATGCGGTCAAGATCGGTGCTGTCAGGATGGGCGGGTGCGCTCATGGGGGCGTGCGGGTCGCGAGAGGGGGCTACTTTTTGGCGGGAGCGGCAGCGACGGCTGCAGCCTGTCCGGGGACGGGATAATCCTTTTTCAGGGAGAGAAGGTATTCGACAAGGCTCTTGGCTTCCTTCGTCGGAACGACTTCATAACCAGGAAGCGGCGCAAACTTCTTTGGCAGCTTCAGGGCAGCTTCGGAGACCGGGCCCTGAATTTTTTGCACTTTGAAGAGACCGGTGTAGGCAGGCATCGTGCTCCAGTCATGGACAGAACGCGGTGAGTAGAGGTGCTGGTAGAGAGCTGCCTCGTCCGGGGCACGCCAGCCGAAATTTGCGAGATCGGGACCGATACGCTGAATGCCGAGCAGGGCGTATTTCTCACCGAGGTAGTCGCGCAGAACATTGGGCCGAGCTGGAGTGGTGGGGCGGGCTTCCTGATCCTGGCCCCAGCCTTTATACCAGCCGTCAAGACCGAGCTGAACCGGACGAATCATCTGGGTGTGGCATTGGTTGCAGCCTTCACGGATGTAAACGAGCTGGCCCTGGCCGTTGATGGGTGCAGGTGGGAAGAATCCTTCAACGCCGTCTTTGTCCTTGTCATAAGCGACAGGGGTGAGCTGTTCGTACTGCATCGCCGGTAGGACGATGAGACACAGCCAAGGCAGCCCGAAGGCGGCGGCGAGACCGAGAATGAATGTGCGGAAGTTCGTCATGCGTGGGCTTCGTGGGGAAGAGCGTGATCGTCGTGGTGTTCAAGCAGGGTGGGGGCCGAACTGCGGCGACCCAGGCCTGCAACCATGAGCAGAAGATGAAGAAGGAACATGCAGTTGGAGAAGCTGATGAGCGCCCAGGCCACCGCACGGGAGACCACGTAAGGGCGGGAATTGACGACGTGGTTCATGAACGTCTGATCCCAATGTTCGGGATCATTCAGATCCGCACCCTGCTGCCAGCCAGCCACGAGGCTCATGATGACGATGGTGCCGATGCCATAGACAGAGAACCAGAAATGGTTGCGAATCAGACGGACGCTCAGCCATTCACAGCCGGAGAGACGCGGCACGATGTAATAGATGGCACCGAACACACACATGCTGAAGAAGCCATACACGCTGACCACCTGGAACGAGTACCAGGACTGGGTGAACTGCAGATTGGCACCGGTCCAGAACGCGGAGTTCATGGCCAGCACCAGACCCGACACGGGATAGAACAGCGCTCCGAAGAAGATGAACCGCATCGTGGGGCTGGAGGCCACGGCGCTGTGCTTGCCAATGGTGGTGAGGTGATGATTCAGGCCAACAAGACCCACCGGAATGAGCAGCAGGACACCTGCGCAGGCACCTACCGAGGACATCCAAGCTGGCAGCGGGCCACCCATGTATTTCTGCATGCCCGTCCACCCGCCCAGGATGGCGAGGCTCCAGAAACCGGCGGATGCGAGCTGCGCGGAGGCAATGGGCTGTCCGGTGATCTTCGGAATGAAGTAATAAGCCGCGCCGACACCGACGGGAACGAAGAACAGCAGAATCACCGCGTGGATGTACCAGGCGTCAATTCCGGCACCAATGGCACCCAGTCCCGGCAGGCAGTGCAGAGCGACATTGGCAGTGATGAAGATCCAGGGGAACCAGAAACAGGCACCGAGAATGTACCAAGTGCTGACCATGAAGCCTTCAGGACGGAAGGCACGGCCAAACATGCGGGCGATGGGCCAGGCATAGCAGAGGAAGCAGGTCAGCAGCACCGGCCACACAAACTTGGGCATCTCCAGCCACTCGATTGAGGTGCTCTTGCCCATGAAAATGGCGAGAATGCCCAAGGTGATGGTGATGTTCCAAAACACGCCGGCGGTGATGAGAAGGCTTTTACCGCTCTTCAATTCCTGACCGGAGCGGCGTGCCATGATCCACAACATCACGCCCAGAGCGGCCTGCACTCCCCAGCCATAGACGAGCGCATTGATGTGCGCAGGCTGAAGACGACCATAAGTAATGTAGGGGCAGTCTCCCAGAAACTCAGGCTCCACCAGCTTGATCGCGGCGAGGACGCCGAGCAGTGTGGAGAGCATGAGCCAGAAGGCTCCGTTGGTGAAGAGGAAGAGCACAGGACCTTTCACCGACTTGTCGATCGCCGCGCGGCGAAGGTTGTCGGCCTGAAGGTCTGTGTCAGGGGTGGCGGGAGTGGTCTGCATGACTTACTTGGGCGAAGCGGGTGCGGCAGGGGCGGGTGCAGGGGCTGCTGCTGCCGGAGCAACAGGCGCGGGGGCTGCGGGAGCGGGTGCAGGGGCTGAAGCAGCGGCCTGTTTGAGCTGGGTGGGTGATCCGGGGACAACCTGGGTGCTCACTCCGGGCTTTTTGGCACCGAGGGCGGCGAGCGTTTTCTCGAAGACGGCCTTTTTCTTGGCAGCGTCGTTCAGGCCCAGCTTGGCGATGTTTTCTGCCTGCGCCTTGAGGATCTCGGCGGTGTTGTCACGGCGCTCTTGTTCGCGCGGGTCAAAACCCTGCTTCGAATCATTGATGGCCTGGATGATGGTGAAGAGCACGGCGAAGCCTGCGAAGGCTCCGAGCACCCACAGAAATGTGGCTCCGGCTTTTTTGGTTTGATCGGGCTGCGACATGGAAAAACGGGGAATCAGTTAATGACGTTCACGGACTCAATGAGGCGCGGATCACGCCAAGGATAGAGGCTGTATTTGGCCAGACCACGGAGGTAGAGGAAGCCCATGGTGCCAAACACGGCGCACAGAGCGGCGATGTCCTGCACCCATGCGTAGGGAACCCAGACCCCTATGCCCAGTGATGGACCACGCTCAGGGATGACATTCCAGTAGATGTCCACCAAGTGCATGAAGAGGATCCAGAGACAGCCGAGGCTGATGAGGACGGGGTTCTTCTTGCGCTGCTGCGAGAGCAGAAAGAGGAAGGGAACGATGAAATGGCCCAGCAGAATGAAGATGGAAACATCCCGCCAGCCTTCCGTGTTACGGGTGAGGTAGAATCGCGTTTCCTCCGTGATGTTGGCGTACCAGATCAGGAAATACTGACTGAAGGTGATGTAGGCCCAGAACACCGTGAAGGCGAACAGCAGCTTGCCCATGAGGTGGTAATGTTCTTCCGTGACCACCTTCTGCAGGTAGCCCAGGCCGCGCAGCCAGGTAATGACCAAGATTGACGCAGCCATGGAGGCCCAGGCACTGCCAGCAAAGATGTACACCCCCCACATGGTGGAGAACCAGTTGTAATCCAGACCCACGAGCCAGTCATATGACGCGAAAGTGACCGTCAGGGCAAAAGGCAGCAGCACAATGCAGGAGAACTTACGCGCAGAGATCGTGTGCTTGATGTCGCCATCCTGCTCCTGCTTGAGCGATTTGCCGCGCAGTGTGCGAGCGATGAACCAAAGGACGAGGAAGTAGAACGCAAACCGGGTGTACCAGGAGAACCAGGTGTCCAGGTTCATGTAGCCAAACTTGGTGACCAGCACATGAAGATGCGGATTGTCCACGGCCATATGGTGCAGCGCCTCTTTCACGGTGCCGCCATGCTCAGTGGCGTGATGCGCGGCCTCGCGGTGATGATTCATCCACTCATAGAGCGGCTTCTGCACCGCAGGAACGAGCAGCGGGGAGGCGAAGATGGCCAGCGGGACCACCATGTTGGCCAGGTTTTCCCAGATGCGGCGCACGGCCACACCCCAGCTTGAATTGGAGGCGCTGTGGAGCAGGATCCAGAAGCAGCCGCCGACCACGAAGGTGAAGGTGAAGAAAACCGCGAACAGCCAGGAGTAGGCGAAGGTGTCCGTGTTGTTGAAGAAGAACCAAAGGGACGCTGCGATACCGAGCAGGCCGAAGAGGCCGAGCGTGCCAATGAGCTTGCCGCCCTTGGCCGGTTCGAATTTTTCTCCGCCCTGGGGCAGATCGTTAAATGTGACGTGGTGACTCATGCCGGGATTCGCGTGATCGTGCCGTTACTGGAGGGGAAGGGTGACGCCAGACTCTTTAGCGGCGAGTTGCAGAGAGCGGATGTAGGCCACAATGGCCCAGCGGTCGCGCAAAGTGATGTTGCCGCCGTAGCTGCCCATCAAACCTTTGCCGTTAGTGATGACATCGAACATGGCACCATCCGCGCGGTAGGCGGCGGCATTGGCAGGGTCCAAATTGCCGGCCTGCTGAAAGTTGAAGGCCGTAAGAATGCCGTATTTCGAGGTCACTCCTTTGCCGTTGCCGGAGGCACCGTGGCAGATGGCGCAGTTGATATTGTAACGCTGCTCACCGCGCTTGATGAAGTCTTCGTTGAAGACCGCCGGATCGCTGCTGATCTCGGTCGGCAGGCCGTCTCCGTAGAAATCGCCGACTTTGCCGGTGTCATAGTAACCCAGACCACTGGTGAAGGCGATGCGGGCGGGCTTGGTACCCACCGCCGCAGGTTTAGCGGGGATTTCAAATCCCATCGGCAGCGTTCCTTTGACCGGCAGGCGTGCACCGCGGCCATCCGCAAAGAACTCACTGCTGGCCTGGTATTTAACCTTGGCCTGATGATCCATGTCTGGGATGATTTCGAGCGGCGGCAGCTCGGACTTGCTGCCACGGAGGCCGAACGCGCTCACAATGATCGCGCCGACAAACAAATAGCTGAGAAAGAAGTACTTCATGGTGCGGGTAAGCGAGGCTTAGATTTCGTCCTCCACGAGTTCGATGTTCTTGCCGCCAGCTTTTTCGAGAAGGCTCTTGGTGCCTTCCTGGGAGAATTTAGGATCGCGGGCTTCAATGCAGACGAAGAAACCGTCGTCGGAAAACTTGCCGAAGTTCTTGGAAACAAAGAGGGGATGGTTCCAGCGTGGCAGGCCGATGAGCGCCAGCAGACCGAAGAGCGTGGTGAAAGCGCTGAACAGAATCGTCAGCTCAAACATCACCGGGAAGAACGCCGGCAGCGTCCAGATGTCGGTGGGCTTGCCCTGCACGACGGTCGGATAGGTTTCGACGATCTTCTGCAGGAAACCGAGGCCAATGCTGCTCCAGAAATTGGTCTGCGTGATCGTTTCCAAGACAAATGCGATCGTGGTTCCGGTGATGCCACCGCAGAAGACGAACATTGGCAGCTTTGAGCGTGGGTTGCCCATCGCTTCATCCATGCCATGAATCGGGAAGGGCGAATGAACGTCCCAGCGCTGGTAGCCGGCATCGCGCACATGCTCGGCCGCATGGTAGAGATCCTTCACGCTGTCAAATTCAGCGAGGTAGCCGTGGACTCGTTTGAGGGTGGTGCTCACAGTCGGGGTGCGGTTAAAAAGTTAGGCAGCAACGGGTTTCGGGACGTGACGGTCAGAGTAATCCATGAGGTCTTCCTCCTGGATACCCTTCTCAGCGTGGTCGTCCTGGTGCGGGTTCGACTGCGGGAGCACTCCTTTGACTTCACCGATGGCGATGACAGGCAGGAAGCGCAGGAAGAGCAGGAAGAGCATCATGAAGAAGCCGAAAGTGCCAAGGAAAGTGTACTTATCGACCCAGGTGGCCTCATAGACGCCCCAAGATCCCGGCGTCATGTGGCGCTCCAGCGTGGTGGCGATGATGACGTAGCGCTCAAACCACATGCCAGCGTTCACAAACATGCAGACGATCATGACGATCCAGACATTGTGGCGGCACCAGCGGATCCAGAAAAGCTGAGGCGCAAACACGTTGCAGCTGAACATCCAGTAATAGGCCCAGGTAGAAGGACCGGTCAGGCCACGCAGCGTGAAGGCGGCGGCTTCATATGGATTGGCGCTATAATAGGCCACGAACAGCTCCATGCAGTAGGCGTAACCGACGATCGTTCCCGTGAGCAGAATGATCTTGGCCATGTTGTCGATGTGCTTCGGCGTGATGAGGTCATCCAGACCGTAGATACGGCGCACGGGAAGCATCAGGGTCAGCACCATGGCGAAGCCGCCGAAGATGGCACCTGCGACGAAGTAGGGCGGGAAGATCGTGGTGTGCCAGCCGGGAACGACGGAGGTGGCGAAGTCGAAGGACACGACGGAATGCACGGAGAGCACCAGCGGTGTGGAGAGTGCGGCCAGGAGCATGTAGGCGGTCTCGTAATGGCTCCAGTGGCGATTGCCACCGCGCCAACCGAGCGCAAACAGACCATAAAAGAACTTCTTCAAGCCTGGGCGGCAGCGGTCACGCAGTGTGGCGAGGTCGGGCACGAGACCCAGGAACCAGAACACCGCAGAAACACTGAAGTAGGTGGAGACGGCGAACACGTCCCAGAGCAGGGGGGACTTGAAATTCTGCCAGATGGCGTTGGCGTTCGGAATTGGCGCGAGGAACCACACCATCCAGACACGACCAACGTGGAAGGCCGGGAACAAACCGGCGCACATCACGGCGAAGATCGTCATGGCTTCCGCCGCGCGGTTCACCGACGTACGCCACTTCTGGCGCGTAAGGAACAAGATGGCGGAAATGAGCGTGCCAGCGTGGCCGATACCGATCCAGAACACGAAGTTTGTGATGTCCCAGGCCCAGGCAACCGGCTGCTTCTGACCCCAGACACCGACACCGGTGGAGATAAGGTAGGTGAAGCAGAAGACCATCAATCCGGTCAGCAACACGGAAGGCACAAACAGGATCCACCACAGGGCGGGCTGCTTGTTTTCCACGATGCCGCAGATGCGGTTCGTGATCCAAGAATAGGAACGGTTGTTCAACACCAGCGGCTCGCGGTCGAGGATGCGCGGGGTGTTTGATGCTGTGGCGGAGGCGTCCATGTGTCCGGGTTAGTATTGATTGTTGCTCCACACGGCGATGTTTTCTGCGCCGGGCATGTTCTTGTTCGGATTGCGCAGACGGGCGAGGTAGCTCGTGCGCGGGCGGGTACCGATGTATTTGAGCAACTGGTAGTCGCGTGGCGAGGCCTTCGCTTTGACGATGGCGGATTTCGGATCGGCCAAGTCGCCGAAGACAATCGCTTCCGCCGGGCAGGACTGCTGGCAGGCGGTTTTGACGGTGTCGGTCGGCACGCGGAAGTTCTTGGAGTCGCGCTGCACCTGCTTTTGCAGGATCTTGGCGGATTCGAGGCGCTGCACGCAGTACGTACACTTCTCGATGACACCGCGCATACGGACGGTGACGTTCGGGTTGCGCTGGAGGCGGAGGCTTTCGTCTTCCTTCTTCTCACCCAGCGGGCCAGCGTAAAGATTGCCGACTTTCAGGCCGAGCACCGATGTTTCGGTCAACGGATTGCGCTTGTTGTAGTCAAACCAATTGAAGCGGCGGGCGGTGTAAGGGCAGTTGTTTGCGCAATAGCGGGTGCCGATGCAGCGGTTGTAGGCCATGGCGTTGAGGCCATCGGGCGTGTGAACGGTGGCGTTCACCGGGCAGACGGTTTCGCAAGGGGCGGATTCGCATTGCTGGCAGGCCAGCGGCTGATGCACCATTTCAGCATTTTCCAGCTGCTCCGGAGTCGCATTGTCCTCCGGCCAGGTGCTTTCCTGTTCGACTTCGTTCTTACCCCATTTTGGCACGGCGAAGTAGCGGTCCATGCGGATCCACTGCATCACGCGTCCTTTGCGGACCTGGTCTTTGCCGACGACGGGAATGTTGTTTTCGCTCTGGCAGGCGACGATGCAAGCCGTGCAGCCGATGCACTTGCTGAGATCGATCGACATGCCCCACTGATGCTGCTTCTCGTAGTCGAAGCCGTCCGGATTCTCCTCGGATTTCACCCCGACCTGCCCCTTGTAGAAGGAGATGTTTTCCGGGATGTGGCCGTCCATGCCGGTCTTCTGCGCGAAGGCGACGTCCTTGTTGAAGGTTTCGAGTGTGCCTTCACGATACAGCGCACGGCCTTCCATCGTATTCTGAACCTGGGTAAGAGCCAGTTCAGCGATGGTGGGGAGCACTTCGATCTTGGCACCGCTCAGCACGAACGTGCCGGGCTGCTTGCGCAAGGCATAGGCGTTCACGCCACGACCGCTGCCGACGACGCCCACACCCTTCTGACCGTAGCCCAGTGGCAGGGTGATGGAGTTGGACACATGCCCAGGGGCTTCAATGGCAGGAATTTCGATCGCAGTGTCACCGATGGTTATCTTGACCAGCTGGCCATCTTTGAGACCCAACTTGCGGAAGGTGACGGAGCCAATCCAGGCCGCGTTTTCCCAAGTGAGCTTCGTCACCGGATCGGGTGCTTCCTGCAGCCAGGCGTTGTTGATGTAGCGGCCGTCATAGACGCTGGAGTCGGCCACGAGCACGACTTCGGGTGAATCGTCCGTGGGTGCAGCCGCAGGTGCGGCCTTGGCAACGAAATCTGCAACAGCAGCCACATTCGGCGCTGCGGTGGCCTTGGCATAGGCGGATCCTTTGAGGAAGCCGTCACGCAGGGTGAAATTCCATTTCGATTCGTCGAGGCTGCCAGCCACGGTGGCGAAAGTGTCGCGCACGGCAGTGTAGGCGGCATCGTCGGTGGCAGCAGGAGCAGCACCGGCGGCAGGCGCGGCAGCATCGGCGGGGCCGAGCTTCTTGCGGCCAAGCAGTGCGAGCAGGAGTTCCACACGGCTGGCACCGTCAAACAATGGTGCGATCATCGGCTGGATGATCGAGTAGGTGCCATCTGCGGCACGCACATCGCCCCAGACTTCAAGGTAGTGAGCCGCAGGAATGTGCAGTGCGGCCTGGCGTGCCGTGACGTTTTTCTGCATGCCGACGTGAATGAGCTTCACGCCTTTGTCAGTCACGAGCTTGGCCAGCGCAGCAGCGTCCGGGGCATCGTAATAGAGGCTGGCAGGAGTCAGCGAAACTAGAGTTTTGACCTGACCACCGGCAATGGCAGCCTGCAAGTCGGCGAAGGTGCCGAGTTCAGGAGCAGGAGCCGCCTGGAGCAGTTCGATGGTGGAGTCGTAAGCACCGAGGGCGTTGTTGATCGAAGCGACCAGCGCATGCACTTCAGCGCCATAGCGGGAACCAGCGAGCACCAAGGCCTTGCCTTTATTGTCGATCAAATCACGCACCGCCGGGGCGATCCATTCTTTGAGGCTGGCGGAGGCGGTGTCGGCCAACGCCTTGGCGGAGGTGTCTCCCAACTCAGCAGCGATCAGAGCGGCAGCAACCGGGATCAGACTTGCCGCGAGCGGCTTGCGGTGATCGGCCATGCCGCCTGTCAGCGTGTAACGATTTTCCAGGACGTAGAGACGGTTCATGTCCGCCGTCTTTGCTTCCTTCGCACGATGCTTGGTGAAAGCCGAAATGGGCTCTCCTGCCACGGGGTCCACCCCGAGGAAATCGCAGTCCAGCGAGAGGATGCGCATCGCGGAGCCGAGCTTCACGAAGGGCTTTACGCCGGTGCCAAACACTGCCTTGCCTGCTGCAGCCTGGCCTTCGCCAACAGCCGCTTCGTACTTGAACAGTTTGACCTGTGGATAAGCGGTTTTCACCTCACCCAGCAGACGCTGGTAGGTTGGGGAAGACGAGCCGCCCATCACAATGCCAAGGCTGGCACCCGAGGACTTCTTCGCTTCAGCGACGGCGGCGGCGAGCAGATCGTTCGCGTTGGCCCAGGAAAGTTCCTTGCCAGCACCCATTGGCTTCTGGGAGCGCTCAGGGTCGTAGAGATCCAGTATGGAAGCCTGCGCAAAACTGCTGATACCACCACCCAGGGGGTGCAGGGGATTGCCGGAAAGGTGCGTCGGACGACCTTCATGCGTGGTGACCACCAGCGGCACAGCGCCACCGTGCTGCGGCATCGTCGTGGCATACAGCAGAGACTTACCCGGCACCATCCACTCGACGTGCTGGGTGTACGGCAGGATGTTGACGAGCGGACGGCGGCAGCTTGCCAGACCCATCATGCCCACGCTGGCACCCATGATTTTCAAAAACTCACGACGGCTGTTCTGACGCTCTTCGTCGGTCAGGGTGTCCCCCTCGGGGAATTCACGGCCCAGATTTTTCAAGAAATCTTCACGGCGTTCCAGTTCGGCGACACTGCGCCAGTAGCGCTTGGCGTTTTGCGGCTCCTCAGGATGCTTCCAAATGCGTTTCATGTGTCAGAAAAAGGGGCGCGGGGGTTAGCGGTGGCAGGTGGTGCAGGATTCCGGCGGCTGAATCTGCCAGTGCTTCTTGATCTGGGTGCCCACTTCAGTCTGGGTCACTTCTTTACCGTAGGTTTTCTCCGCGAGAGCGACGATCTGTTCAAGGCTGTCGGCCTTGGCACCTTCACCGCCGATGGTGATGGCGATCTCGTCCACCGGAACCTTCTTGTCGAGAAGACTCTTGTAGAACTCAGCACGCTTCAGGTCGCCAGCCTTGTAGTCCAGCTTGGTGACGAATTCGAGCGGGCGCAGGTTCTTCTCAGGATTGCGGTGGCAGTCCAGGCACCAGCCCATCGACTGCGGCTGATCGTGGCGGACGACTTCCATCTCGTTGATCTTGCCATGGCAGGAAACGCAGGAGATGCCGCGGTTGAGGTGGGCGCTGTGGTTGAAATAGACGTAGTCAGGTGCCTTGTGGACTTTCACCCAAGGGATCGACTTGCCAGTTTCGTTGGCTTTGATGACCATCTCCAGCTTGGGAGAATTGCTGCGGATGTTGCCTTTGCCCGGACCATGGCAGTTGAAGCAGGTCTGATTCGTCGGGACATTCGCGTGGCTGGAGGCCTCACCAAAGCTGTGGCAGTAGCGACAGTCGAGCGCGAGCTGGCCAGCGTGGATCTTGTGTGAGAACGGCACCGGCTGCGTCGGTTCATAACCTACGCGAGTGTATTTCGGTGTGAAGTAGTAGGCGATGCCGACACTCACGCCGAAGGCAATGAACACGACGGCAATGGCGAGCTTGAGCGGCAGCCAGTTGGTCCAACGCGGAAAAAAGTTACCCATAGAAAGTGTCGGCAGATGAGCTTGTGAAAAATTTCACAAGGAAATTGAGAATAGGTAAACGTGAGCAGGTTTGCAACCGTCATCTTGTTTTTTTTGAACTTTTATGCGCAATGCTTGTCTATTGCGATTCTGTCGCAAAAAAATGCAGTTGAAGAGCGCTTTTGCCGCCTCTTTCCTCAGCCCCACTCGACCCAAAGCACATTGTGCTCAAAATCCAGGGTCACACGGTAATCCTCCAGCAGATAGGTGCCAAGACGTGATGGCCCAGGCATCACATCCACTTGGGCAAAAGGATAATAAGATCCGAACAAACCGAGTGCCTTGAACTCCAGCACCCGCACATTCGCCTCCTTCGGTGTCTGCGCGCCGCCGACCCCCGTGATCAGGTAGTTGCCGCCCACATCCCAACCACCATTCTTATAGCCAAGCACCTCGGCGATGCGCCGGTCGAGCTGAACGCCGAAAACGGAACCCGAATCCACCACGGCCTCCCAGGACAGCTTGCCGTATTTCAGCAGCGTCGTGGGCACCCCGTGTTTCATGCTGAGGCTGGCCTTGTGCATGTGCTTGCGCACCGGCCCTGGAAAACTGCGGGTGAACCCAAACTCAACCTGATCCTTCAAAAAATCGAGAGTCAGGTACTTGCAGTGTTTGGCGGCCAGATGCACGCCGAGCACAGAAATGCCCACGTGCTCCTTCAAGATGCCGCTGCCCAGCGCTGTGCGCTGCATGCGGATGATGCAGGGCAGATTTTCCAGCCGCCACGTGCCGATCTGCAGCGTCGGAATGACCCCCGCCATGCCCGGCTCGCGGCCCAGCACGCCAGCCATGGTTGGGCGCACCTGCGGCACGGTGCGCAGGCCATATTCAAGCGCCTGCTCAGCATCGAACACACTGAAGGCGGCACCGGTATCGAGCATGAACTTCTTTGGTTTGTGCCCGTTGAGGCTGACCTTCAGATAAGGAATGCCTTGCTCGTAGTACATCGGCACCTGGAGCATACCCTCCGGTGATGGAACGCTGTTCGTTCGAATGTTTAGACCGCCCTTTTCCGTCAGCTTGAGCTCGGAAGCCGGGATCGCCTGCGCCTGTAGCTGCTTCTGCATCTCCTCCGGCACCGCCTCATTTTTCACCGCAAAAGTGTCGGCACAACCCGTGAAGCCTGCCATTGCGATAACCGCCGGAGCCACTCTCAGCACGATGGTAAGAAGCAGACGATTCATACAGCAAAGCAATTCATTGTGGCGTTGCCCCTGTCAACTTCCAGTGGTTCTGCGCAAATCACACACAAATCCTTGTGCCCAGCGGCGTATTATCGGAGGTTCCCGTTCTCCTTCTGCCAACCGCCTCATGCGCGACTACTTCATCCGCCGCTTTTTGCTCATCATTCCGACACTGATCGGGGCGACGCTGGTGGTCTTCCTCATTACGCGCATCACGCCAGGCGGCCCGTTGGAAGCCGCCCTGCAAAAAGCAGCCTCCATGCAGGCGGAACGTGGCATGAAGGACGCCGGAGGCTCTCTCAGTGAAGAGCAGAAGGAGGAAATGGCCGCCTACTATGGCTTTGACCGGTCGTTTTTTCCCGCCTACCTCGCATGGCTCGGAGTGCTGTCGAAAGAGGCGGACAAGCGGTTTATCAAGTTCGATGAGGACAAGCAGGAGATGCCCCTGACGCTCCAGGAACTCCTGCCACGCGAACAATGGAAGCCCAACAATGCCTACCGTACGATTCAGGCCAAAGTCACGCGTGATGGCAAACTGATTGCTGACAACGCCCAAGATGTGTCCGCCTGGCAGACGTGGGTGGAGAAGGAAAAAAATCGCGTCCAGGTTTTCCGCCCGAAGTTCGACGGTCTTCTCCAAGGCAGTCTGGGAATCTCGACACGCTATAATGAATATGTCTGGAACATGATGCGCGATCGTATGCCCATCTCGATCTTCTACGGTCTGGCCTCGTTTTTCGTCACCTATATCATCTGCATTCCGCTGGGCATTTTGAAAGCCATCAAGCACCGCACCGTGCTCGACAATGTGAGCTCCATCCTCATTTTCGTGGGTTATGCGATCCCTGGCTTTGTGCTGGCGAGCGTTCTGGTGGTGTATCTGGCGGCACGGCTCAACTGGTTCCCCACGGGTGGGTTTGTGAGCGAAAACTTCAGCTCCTTGAGCTTGGGCAGCAAAATATGGGACGTCGTGCATCATGCCATCCTGCCGCTGATCTGCTACCTCGTAGGGAGCTTTGCCTTCATGACCATGCTGGTGAAAAACAACCTCATGGACAATCTTGCGGCGGATTATGTACGCACCGCCATCGCCAAAGGCGCGAGTTTCAAGCGGGCTGTGCTGGTGCATGCCCTGCGAAACTCCCTCATCCCGCTGGCGACAACGCTCGGGCACATCGTTTCGATTTTCGTTGCTGGCTCCATGCTGATCGAAATGATCTTTGAGATCAATGGCTACGGCATGCTGGGCTATTACAGCATCGTTGATCGTGATTACCCGCTGGTGATGGGCATCCTCGTTCTGGACGTGCTCCTGCTGATGGTGGGAAACATACTTTCTGACTTCTTCGTGGCGCTGACGGATCCGCGCATTCGCTTCGAGTAAACTCCATGTCACCTCGCACCACTGGCATCATCACCCTTGTCTATGCGGCGCTCAGCGCACTGATGCGCGGACTGTCATTGTCGGTGCCTGTCTTTAAGATCCCTTTCCTTGGCGGTGCCTTGCTTGGCTGGGTGCTGCTGGTGCTCGTGGCTCTGACCGGTGGATGGCTGCTCTGGAAGGGCCAGCGTCAATGGCAGTTGAGTCCACTGACCTTGAAACAGTTCCGCCGCTTCCGCGATATCCGCCGTGGTTATGTCTCCTTTATCGTTCTGCTCGGACTCGTCGGCGTGGCATCGCTGGACAGCCTGGTGGTTGGCAAGCGGGCGCTCGTCGTACGTTATGAGGGGCACTTCTATTTTCCGTTTGTGACGAATGTGCTGCCGGCCACCACCTTTGGACTGAAGGATGATTCCGAAACCGACTACCGGGAGCTGCAGCGGGATTTTCGCGCGAAAGGCTCGGGCAACTGGGTGCTGCTGCCGCTGGTGCCTTACGACCCCAAGCTCGACACCCCGGAAATCATTGAAGAGGTCACGCTGCGCGATGGTCTGGCCTACCGTGCGAGCGAATCCTCCCCCTTCAACGGGCGTGCATACACGCTCTTCCGTGACAATCTGGAACAGAAGCGCCAGGAATGGGTCTTCCGGCGTGGCTTGAAGCAAGGGGAGATGCGCGGCTGGGACCTCAACAATGAGCAAGTGGAAAAGGGTACCTATGAGAAGGGCCAGCGGACCGCTTATACTGACTTTTCGGATGGCAAAGCGGCTGCGCTCGAATCTCAGGCTGCAGGGAAACTGCAAACCGTGGTTTATCCCCCCTCGCCCCCATCTTGGACGCACCGCCACTTTATGGGCACCACTTCCTCAGGTGGCGATGTACTGGCAATTCTCTTCGGCGGTTGGCAGCAGGCCATCATTGCCTCACTCCTGTTTGTGACGTTCGTGTTCGTCGCCGGTGTCGCCGCAGGGGGCATGCTGGGTTATTTCGGTGGGGCTCTGGATCTCATCGGCATGCGTTTGATCGAGATCTGGTCGGTGCTACCGTTTTTGTTCATCGTCATGATCATCAGCTCGATGGTCAGCCCCACTTTGTTTCTACTGGTGGCCATCATCGCGCTCTTCAGCTGGATGGGCACGACGATCTACATCCGCACCGCCGTTTTGCGGGAAAAAGCGCGGGACTATGTGGCCTCAGCCCGCCTGCTAGGCACCGGGACGGCGCGCATCATCTTCAAACACATCCTGCCCAACAGCATCGCCATCCTGGTGACGCTCGCGCCCTTTGAAGTCGCGGCGATCATCTCCTCGCTGGCAGCACTGGACTACCTCGGCTTTGGCCTGCCGCCTGAAGAACCGAGCTGGGGACGCCTGCTGCATGAGGGCACGGAAGACTTCAACTACCCCTGGATCGTCAGCAGTGCCTTCTTCGCCATGACGCTGGTTCTCGTGCTGGTCACCTTCGTCGGTGAAGCGGTGCGCGAGGCCTTCGATCCCAAAAAATTCACCACCTACCAATGAAGCAACGCACGCAGCACAAGGCAGGAAACCTCAGGCGCACGCTGCGTTCGCTGGGCGTCTTGTTATGCGCGGCTGTGGTCTCCGCCTGTTCCAAATCAGAAGACAGCCGCTTCCCGCCTTACGACAACACGGCGGAGGTTCAGGCCTATTGGAAATCCAAGCCCGAGTTCTTTCAATGGAAGACGCTGGCGGATCTGCCGGCGGATCTGAAGTGGGAAAGCGGTGCCAATGTGCCTGAGTTTGGTGACCCACGTGCCAAGAAGGGCGGCACCTTCCACGACTGGCATCTCAGCTACCCTCCTACGTTCCGCAACTTCGGGCCCGACGGCGGCAATGCCTTTCGTGCCGAGCATCATGACAACATCGAGATCAGCCTTGTCATGCGGCATCCCGATGAAGATGCGTGGATTCCAGGCCTGGCCAAAGAGTGGGCCATCTCCAAGGATCGCAAGACGGTTTACTACCGTCTGCACGACAACCTGACCTACTCTGACGGCAAGCCGGTTGTGGTGGAAGATTTTTTCATGACCTTCTTCGTGATGACCAGTCCGCACATCAAGGATCCTTGGTACAACGACTGGTACACGAAGGAGTACGCCGCCATCGCCAAGTACGATGAGCGCACCCTCTCGATCACTCTTCCAGAGCCAAAGCCTGATCCTCTCTGGTACGCCGACGTGCCGACTTCGCCTCAGTCTTTCTTCCGCGAACTGGGTCCTGACTTCCCTGCACGCTACCAGTGGCGCATCACTCCCGTGACGGGAGCCTATGCGATTGATCCTGCTTTGTTGAAGCGCGGGCGCTCCATCACCCTCAGCCGCGTGAAGGACTGGTGGGCGCGTGATCTGAAGCACTTCCGCTACATCAACAACGTGGACTTCATCGAGTATAAAATCATCGCCAGCCCGGACAAGGCCTTTGAGATGTTCCGCCAGGGCCAGATTGACTACTACCTCGCCGGCCTGCCGCGCTACTGGTATGACAAGACGGAAATTCCCGAGATCTACCACGGCTACATCGAGCGCCACAAGTTCTACAACGAATATCCTCAGGTCACCTGGGGCATCCGCATCAACGAAAGCAAGCCGCCTCTCGACAACCTCGACGTGCGCTTGGGCATCAATTACGCGATGAATTTCGAGAAGGTGATCGAGGTGGATTTCCGCGGCGACAAGACTCGCATGAACACCACGGAGTCCGGTTTCGGCAAGTTCACCAATCCCAGCATTCGCGCACGCCCATACGATCCGGTGAAGGCCCGTGAGTGCTTTGCCAAAGCCGGCTACACCATCCCCGGACCGGATGGCATTCTAAAAAACGCCGAGGGCAAGCGGATTTCATTCACACTCACCACCTTCAATTCCAGCACTATCACGCCCGTCATGCTGCGCCTCAAAGAGGAAGCCAAAAAGGCCGGGCTGGAAATGAACATCGAGGGGCTGGACGGCACGCAAATGTACAAGAAGCTAGACCAAAAGAAACATGAACTGGCTTTTGCAGGCTTCGGCGCACGCCCCCCTTATCCACGCTTCTGGGATGACTTCCACTCCAGCAACGCCTTCAAGATCGGCAAGGACGGCAAACGTGAGATCGTCACCGACACCAACAATATGACGCAGACCGCCGATCCGGCGCTCGACCCGATCATCGACCGGCATCGTTTGGCGCAGACGGAAGACGAGGTGCAAAAGCTGTCGTGGGAGCTCTCCCAGTTGATTCATGAACGCGCCAGCGTCATTCCCGCCTGGGAGTCAACTTTCTACCGCTACCTGAGCTGGCGGTGGATCCAATGGCCGAAAAACGGCAATGCGCGCAAGAGCCGCGAGCCGCTCGACTCCCACATGTTCTGGATCGACGAGGACATCAAACGTGAAACGAAAGAGGCCATGCGTGAAGACAAGGATTTTGGCGAAGTCACGCGCGTCTTCGATGCTTACCAGAGAAACAAATGAGCACCGCCCCCTCCAGCATTCTCGAAGTCAGGGACCTCGTCACCGCTTTCGATACGGACGCGGGTCGCATGACTGCGGTCGATGGCATCCGCTTTGATGTGCCGCGTGGCAAGACCTTCGGCATCGTCGGTGAATCGGGCTGCGGTAAAAGTGTCACGGCTTTCTCCATCACCCGCCTGCTGCCACAGCCGCACGGACAGATTCTCGGTGGCAGTGTTCATTTCGAAGGCCGCGACCTGGCATCTCTGCCCATCACGGAGATGCAGCAGGTGCGCGGTAAGGACATCAGCATGATCTTCCAGGAGCCGATGACGGCACTGAATCCCGTGCAGACCGTGGGCCGTCAGCTTGCCGAGGCTATTTTGCTTCACACGGAATGCAGCAAGGCCGACGTGCTGGCCCGCAGCATTGACATGATGCAGAAGGTGCGCATTCCAGCGCCGGAGCAGCGCCTCAACGAATACCCGCACCAGCTCAGCGGCGGCATGCGCCAGCGCGTGATGATCGCCATGGCGCTGATCAACAAGCCGAAGCTCCTGATCGCTGACGAACCGACCACCGCGCTCGACGTCACCGTGCAGGCGCAGATTCTCGAACTGATCGCCGATTTGCAGAAGGAAATGCACATGAGCGTCATTCTCATCACCCATGATCTCGGCGTCATCGCCCAGGTGTGCGATGAAGTGGCGGTGATGTATGCCGGACGCATCGTTGAACGTGCCGAGGTGCATGAACTCTTTGCGGCACCGCGCCATGCCTACACGCAGGGCCTGCTGGAAAGCATCCCGCGCCTCGACAGCATGCCGAAGACCAAACTGAAAGCCATTCAGGGCAACGTGCCCGGCATCGCCGACTTCAAGCCCGGCTGCCGCTTCGCCGAGCGCTCCGGGCGCGAGCACAGCGCTGCGCACCTGAACACACGCCCGCCCTTTGTTGAAATTTCCCCCAACCACTGGGTGGAGAACTGCCCCATTTGCGTCGCATGAGCCTCCTCACCGTCCAAAACCTCCAGCAGCATTTCCCCGTACGCGGCGGTCTGCTGCGGCGTTCCGTGGCCTCCTGCAAAGCCGTGGACGGCGTGAGTTTTTCCCTCGGCGCAGGCGAGACGCTCGGCCTCGTGGGTGAATCCGGCTGCGGCAAGACCACCCTTGGCAAAGCCATCGTGCGCCTGCTCAATCCCACCGGCGGCAGCATTCAATTTGAAGGCCAGGACATCACCCACGCCAGCATGCGCGCGCTGCGCCCGATGCGGAGGCACATCCAGATGATCTTCCAAGATCCGGCCGAGTCGCTCAATCCACGCCACACCGTGCGCGACATTTTGGAGGAGCCCTTCATCGTGCAGCAGATCGGCACGCCGCCAGAGCGCAAGCAATGGGTGGCCGACCTGCTCGATAAAGTCGGCCTCAGCGCCGCCTCTGCGGACCGCTTCCCCTTCGAGTTCAGCGGTGGTCAGCGGCAGCGCATCGGCATCGCCCGCGCCATCGCGTTGAAGCCCAAGCTCATTATTTGTGATGAGCCCGTCTCCGCGCTGGATGTCTCAGTGCAGAGCCAGGTGCTCAATCTCTTGCTCGATCTGCAGCGCGACATGGGACTGAGCTACCTGTTCATCGCCCACGGTCTCAATGTCGTGAAACACATGAGTGACCGCGTGGCGGTGATGTATCTCGGCAAGATCGTCGAACTCGCGCCTGCCACCGAGCTCTATCAAAACCCGCGCCACGCGTACACCAAGGCCCTGCTCGATGCGATCCCCATCGCCGATCCCACGAAGCGCCGCGAACGCCAGTTGCTGCGTGGCGACGTGCCTTCTCCCATCAATCCACCCGCAGGCTGCGCCTTCGGCCACCGCATGAAGCACCCGAAGTGGGAGCAGAGCGTGGGCATGGATCTCACGCTCAAGGAAGTCGCGCCGGGACATTTCGTGCAGCCATGTCCGTGCTGCACGTAAAGCAGTGATGCAGGCACTGCTGCCTGCATCAAGATATGACAGGGCAGAGGGATGCCCGCTTCACTTGGCCATCAATGCGATGTCGCCTTTTCCGAACCAAGGCCGGTGTGGGCACGGACGGTGAGTTCGGCAAATTTGGCTTCCGCTTCAAGATCGCGGGCGCTGAAGATCGTACCCAGCCATGCGGCGAGGAAGCCGATGGGGATGCTCACGATGCCAGGATTGCTGAGCGGGAAGGGGGCGTCTTTGCCATAGATGCCGCTGGGGCTGAGCATAATCAGCACGATGGAAGCCACCAATCCGACCGCCAGGCCGGCGACGGCTCCGGTGGTGTTGAAGCGTTTCCAAAACACACTGAGCACAATGACGGGCAGATTGGCGGAGGCCGCGACGGAGAAGGCGAGACCCACGAGGAACGCGGCATTCACGCTGGGGCCAAGATAGATGGCCAGCGCAATGCTGGCAGCTCCCACGCAGAAGGCCGTGATGCGCGCGACTCGGATTTCCTGACCGGGGCGGTTTTCTTTGCCGTGATGAATGACGTTCGAATAGAAGTCATGAGCAAAGGAGGCGCTGGCGCTCATGGTCAAACCGGCAACGACAGCAAGAATTGTCGCGAAGGCGACGGCGCTGATGAAGGCGAAGAAGAATTCACCGCCCAGCACCTGCGCGAGGATCGGCGCGACCATGTTGGTGTCCGGCTTGCCCGCTGCCGTCGTGATGAGTGCTTTCTTCAGGATGGTGGCGGCACCGAAGCCGAAGAAGGTCGTCATGATGTAGAACAGACCGATGATGGCCATGGCCCACACGACACTGGAGCGGGCGGTCTTAGCATCCGGCACGGTGTAAAAGCGCACCAGAATATGCGGCAGACCGGCGGTGCCGAGCACGAGACCGATGCAGAGGGAGACGAGATCCAGCGGCCCCCACGGCCCGGCCACGGCCACACCGTATTTCAAACCGGGCTCCATCAGGTTTTTCGGTTCGGCACTGCCACCGTAGTCCGCATGGGAAACCGCCTCGAAGAACTTGGCGAAGCTGAAGTCATGGAACTTGAGGACGAGATAGCTCAGAAGGATCGCGCCAGCCATGAGCAGCAGCGCCTTGATGATCTGCACCCAGGTGGTGGCCAGCATGCCGCCGAAGACGACATAGACGAGCATCAGCACACCCACGCCGATCACCGCCGGGGCAAACTCGACGCCTATGAGCTGCTTGATGATGGCACCTGCACCGACCATCTGCGCGATCATGTAAAACGTGGACACCACGAGCGTACTGAGGGATGCGAGCGCACGCACCGGGCGTGGCTTGAGGCGATACGCGAGCAGGTCGGCCATGGTGTATTTGCCCGCGTTGCGCAGCGGCTCGGCGACGATGAGCAGCACCGTGATGTAGGCGACCAGGAAGCCCACAGAGTACATGAAGCCGTCATAGCCGTAGAAGCAGATCATGCCGGAGATGCCGAGGAAGGAGGCGGCGCTCATGTAGTCACCAGCAACAGCCAGACCGTTCTGCCAGCCGGTGATGCTGCGCCCGGCGGCGAAGTAGGCGCTGGCTCCGGTGTTTTTCTTGGCGGCCCAGAAGGTGATGAGGAGTGTGAGGCCGACGAAGGCCAGGAACATGATCAGGGGAGTGTTCATCGAGAGGGAAAGGAGCAAATGGGAAAGGGAGATGCAGCAGAGCAGGAATCAGTCGTGACCATGGATCATGGCCGCAGCGGATTTGTCCCACTTGGCGGCGACACGCACATACAGAAAGGCCAGGACCCAGGCCATGATGAACTGCGATAGCGCAAAGACGTAGGCCACATTCACCTCCCCCCAGACCTTCTTTTTCATCATCTCAGGGTAATAACCCACCAGCACTGGCAGCGCGAGGTAGTAGAGCATGCAGAAGATAAAAGCCGGAATGATGAAGGCTTTTTTTTGCGCCAGCAGGGCGCGGAATTCGGGTTTCGCCTCGATGGCTTCCCAGTTCACAGGTGATTTTTCGCTCATAGTGGGCGCGAGAGTATGGAGACAGACGCATGATGGCAAGAGTGGAAAGCAGCAGAGATGAAAATGCCTACGTTCTTCCCCTTTGTTAACCCACCGCTGCTTGACTCTTTATGGGGTACCTCGGTAAACACCATGTGGGAGGCTAAACTGAGTGTTTGGCAAAAAATACCGCCTTCCGATTCCGGCCATCCTGATGACGCTCTGGTGCCTTTTCGAGATTTCCTTGGGGCTGCCCGCCTTTCTGAAATACGGTGCAGGCCAGATGGTCTGCGGTACGATTCTGGTCTCGTCCGTCAAGATTCTGCGCCTCAAACACCCGACCCTCTGATCACTCAAACGCGCTCGTCACCGGCTTGCCATCAAACTCGGCAGGCAGGGGCACATCGAGCAGCCACAGGGCCGTGGCGGCGGTATCGTAGGTGGTGACGGGAGCAGTGATGGTGAAGTTTTTCTTCACCCCTTTGCCCCAGGCGACCCAAGGGATGAGCATGTCGTCGGGAATGTTGAGACCATGGGTTTTGTCGTGACCACCGTGGTCCGCACTGATGAGCATGACGCTGGAGTCAGCAATGCCGGCATCCTTGATGGCCTGCCAGACCTGCCACAGTGCCTGATCGGTCACTTTGATGGCCTCTTTCTGCTCGGGTGAGCCCCAGCCGTCCTTGTGGCCGGCGGTATCGACGTCCGGGAAGTGAATGAAGGTAAGACGCGGTTTGGTTTCCTTGATCCATGCCGCCGCCTGCTTGGCCACCAACTGGGAGGGCTTTTTGTCCTTTTCGATTTCCGGTGTGCCCGCCACTGGGGCATCCGACTGCGGGCCGCCGAAATCAAACACGTCCACCGAATCCTTCAACCAAAGGTGGCGGAACTTCACCTTGCCGACAAACATGCCTGCCACCGCTTTCGGATCAGCGGCTTTGAGCAGCGAAAACACCGTCGGCACCTTCACCAGGCCTTTGATTGGTGTGAAGGAGTTCCACAGGATCTGATGCTTGTCCGGTCCCACACCCGTGAGCATGGAAGTATGGGAGGGCAGGGTGATGGAGGGAAAGATCGTGCTGGCCTCCCACGTCACCGCGCCTTCAGCGGCGATTTTTTTCAGTGTGGGTGCTTCGCTCTCCGCGATGACTGCTGGTTTGCCACCATCAATGCTGATGATGAAGACATGCTCCGCGCGGGGCGCGGCACAAGCCTGAAAGCTGAATGCAAAAGCGGCTAGAAGGGTGAGGATGGTGGAACGCATGGCAGTGGGCGCGAACTAACGCAGGTCAGGGGAGATTGCTTCCAAGAAAACGACACCTGCGAATGGTTTGCCCTGCTTGTTCCTTGAGCAGCACTGGTCCCTGCGCCAAAGATGCGCAGAAAATGGAAGCTTGGATCGTCATCGGACTGCTCATCGTCGCCGTCATCGCCTTTGCCACTGAGAAAATCTCGGTGGATCTTGTCACGCTCTCATTGCTCTGCGTGCTGGTGATGTGCGGCATTCTGAAGGCTGAGCAAGCCTTTGCCGGATTCGGCGACCGCGTGATCATCCTTCTGGCGGCGATTTTTGTCATCGGCGCGGCTCTGCGTGAGACCGGCGTGCTGGACATGATGGGCGGCTTTCTGGCCCAGACCTTTGGCACCCAGCCGAAACGGCTCATGGGCTTCATGATGGCCGTGGTGGGCGGTGTATCAGCCTTCATGAACAACACCACTGTCACCGCCGTGTTTGTTGGCCCGGTGATGGGTCTGGCGCGCAAGCTGCGCATTCCTCCCTCACGCCTGCTGATGCCCCTGGCGTTTGCCTCGCTGATGGGCGGCACATGCACGCTGATCGGCACGTCCACGAACGTCGCCGTGAGCGGTGCCATCAAAAAGCTGGGACTGCAGCCGCTGGGCATGTTTGAACTGACATCGATTGGTCTTGTCCTCATGTTGACCGGCATCCTCTACATGGTTTTCATTGGCACTCACCTGGTTCCCGAACGTGACAAGGCCTCCGCCATCGCCGGTGATGCCATGCGTGACTATTTTGCCGAGGTGATGGTCTTGCCCGGTTCACCCCTCATCAGCCAGGCCGCCTTCGACTCGGATTTTTCCGCGATGGAGTTCCAGGTCATGAAAATCCGCCGGGGCGACCAGACGTTCGATGCCGCACCCAAACTCCGCTTCCAGGAAGGTGATGTCGTGCTGGTGGCCGGCAAGGTGGAAAATCTGATTCAAGTAAAGAAGATTGAGGGCATCGACATCCTCGAAGATGTCACGCTGCGCAGTTCCGGCGTGGACATGAGCGATGCACAAGTCGCTGAAGTTGTCCTCACGCCGCGCTCGGCCTTTGTGGGCCGGTCTTTGCGCGACAACAACTTTCGCCAGCGCACTGGACTTTCAGTGCTGGCCCTGATGCGTGGTGATCGTTCGCTGATGCATCACATGGCAAATGAAAAACTGCGTGCGGGCGATGTGCTGCTGCTGCAGGGACCAAGCAGTCGCTTCCGCGCCTTTGAAGAAGGCAATGACATGATTGTCATCACGCAATACCAGTTCAGTGCGGAGACGCGCCGGCGCGGTTTCATGCTGCTGGGTGCCTTCGTTCTCGCCGTGATCGCCAGCAGCCTCGGCTGGGTGCCTGACACCGTCGCCTTCGTCATGGTTGCCATGCTGGCTGTCTTCACTCGCTGCATCAAGCTGGAGAATGCCTATGCCAACATTGACTGGCGGCTGCTCATCCTGATCGGCGGCATGATGGCGTTTGGCGAAGCGATGCAGATTTCCGGTGCCTCAAGCATGATCGCCAATTTCATCACCGGCTGGCTGCAACCGATGGGTGTCTTTGCCGTCTTCACCGGCTTCTGTCTGCTGACGATGCTGCTCACCCAGCCGATGTCGAACGCCGCTGCCGCTCTGGTGGTGCTGCCAGTGGCGTTGCAGGCCGCCACTTCCATGGGCGCCAACCCACGCACCTTTGCCATCGGCGTCATGCTCAGCGCCTCCGCATCCATGCTCACGCCCTTTGAGCCGAGCTGCATCCTCGTCTATGGCCCCGGGAAATATCGCTTTGCCGACTTCATCAAGGTCGGTGGTGGCCTGACCCTGGTGATGCTCATCGTCATCCTGACCATGGTGCCGATGCTCTGGCCGCTGAAGTAATCCAGCTGTCGCAGTCTCTTGTTTGAGGAGTCTATCAGAATGGAAAACTCATCAAAAGCTGAGTTGTTCCCAGCTCTTATGATTGGGGTTAACTAGGTTGTTAAATTACTCATATCCGTAAGTACTGCGAACAAGCGCAACAAGTGGCTTCCCCTTTGGAAACACAAGGGTTCCACGGGCAGACGCGCTGTGAACGGATCCGGCAGGAATTGTGAGCGAACTGGAATAACCAGGACTGTTCACCGTTGCTCTCATGACCTACGGTTTTGTTCGTCCAGTTGTACACGGGTTGTTCGCAGCAGTTCACGGAGGGCTGGATTGTCCAGCGCGGCCTGAGCGGCCTCCACTTCGGCGTCCTTTTTGCTGCGTCCGGCACCACGTCCAAGCTGGGTGCCCTGCCAGGAGACGGCGGCGATGAAGTTTTTCGCGTGATCCGGGCCTTCTGCACCGACAATCACATAAAGAGGCGGTGCAATACCGACCGCTTGAATGAGTTCCTGAAGCTGCCCCTTCGGATTGGCATCCAGCAGGCCGCGATTCAGCGCTTCTAAATCTTCGGCGAAGAGCCGTGCGGCAAATTGATGGGCGGCGTCGCTGCCAGAATCGAGATGAACGGCCCCTGCAACGGCTTCGAGGGCGTCGGCAAGGGTGGATTCGCGGTCCCGGCCACCGTTGGCCTCCTCACCACGACCGAGCTGCAAATGCGCGCCAAGTCCAATCCGACGGGCGATGCGGGCGAGCGCCTTGGTGGAGACGAGCTGAGCGCGTGCTTGGGTCAGCACGCCCTCATCCGCCTGGGGGAGGCGCATAAAGAGCAGATGAGACAAGGCGAGCTGTAGCACGGCGTCTCCGAGGAATTCGAGGCGCTGGTTGTCGGAGTGGGCACGCTGGTTTTCATAACCGACGCTGCCATGCGTAAGTGCGAGCCGCAGCAACGCGGGATCGCGAAAGGTATGGCCAATGACGTGTTCCAGCGGTTGCATGTGTGCCTACTTTGTAGCCGGAAGTCCGGCAGCACTCCATGAAAAAAGTGGGGTGACCGACGGGACTCGAACCCGCAACAACCAGAATCACAATCTGGGGCTCTACCGTTCGGCAGGAACGGTTGCGCCAGCGAAAAATAAAGGGGCGGGAAAGCTGTGCGCTTCAAATGTGACCGAAATGTCAGTGAGCGAAGTGTCACTACAGAGTTTTTGTGTGTGTGGCTGGTTCTCTGCAAGCTCGATTCATGGAAATGCTCATCCGATTCTTCACCGCTGTTCTGGACTTCTTTTCAGCCACCGGGACATTTTTTGGGGAGCTCAAAAAGCCACTTCATGACATCTGGGGTGTGGAAATGTTGCTCGTGCTCATCATGCTCAGCGTCGCTGTGGCCGGTATGGCCGCGTTCGGGCCCTGGAGCCGCAAGCGCAAGACGGGAGAATATCCCTGGCTGTGAGATTCAGCATCGCGGAATTATTAGGCTGCTCATTTCGTCTCCGCCACCCTTGAGCACATGTGCCCCGCTTGCGAGAGCTAGCGGATCGTTACCACTGAGTCGGGAAGTCCACTGTCGAATGTCTTGACGTGCCCGCCGCCTCCGGCCAGCATCGCGGCCATGTTTCTCCTTGCCGCAACCTCGGCCAGCTACTGGCCCTTCGTCGTTCTCGCTGTCAGCGTGACTTTCATCATCATTGCGATCAGCAAGCTGCGCATGCATCCGTTTCTCGCGCTGGTGCTTGCAGCGCTGCTGGCCTGTCTGCTAGCGGGGAAGGATTCCTGGGATGTGGTGCAGAAGGATGGAAAGATGAAGGCAATGTCATCGCTGGTGGGCGCGGTGGAGATGGTTTCCAAGGGCCTGGGTGATTCAGCGCGTGACATCGCGATCTCGATCGCCCTGGCGGCCATCATTGGCATGTGCCTTATGGAAAGCGGTGGTGCTGACAAAGTGGTCCGGCGCTTCCTCGCGTTCTTCGGTGAAAAACGTGCGGGCTGGGCGCTGCTGTGGAGCACCTTCATCCTGAGCGCTCCGATCTTTTTCGACACGATGTTCATGCTGATGGTGCCGCTGGCGATGGCGCTGCGCATGCGCACGGGCAAAGACTACACGCTCTATCTCATGGCGATCTGCTGCGGCGGCACGGTGACGCATTCGATGCTGGTGCCGCATCCCGGACC
>NCCR01000386.1:0-1908 GCA_002279765.1 Verrucomicrobia bacterium 12-59-8
CGCAGGCGCAACGCAGCCTGCGCTCCGGCAAACCGGTCACCCCCACGGCCATGCCGCAAACGCCCGGGGTGGCTTCCCCTGCCCCACGGGCAGCCGCGAAAGATCCAGCAGCCTCGCCCGTCATCGCCACGCTCAATGTGCCCGGCTCCATGCCGAACGAAGCGCTGCTCACCTTTCGCACCGCCGAGGCCCTCGCCGCATTTCGGGATCGTGCCGCAGCACTCGGCCTCGAAGTGATTGGCTATGACATCCAACTGCGCACCGCCCGCGTGCGCTTTCGCGATACCGCAGCGCTCGAACGCGACCTGAATGCGCATGCGGAGGATTACACTTTCGTCGGCCCCAACCTCATGGTGCGCATTCCCGGACTGCCGCAAATCGACACGGCCAATGCAGGTGGAAGCGCTCCCTTTCGCAGCCAGGGGCTTGAGGCGATCGGTGCCGCAGGCGATCGCACCGGCTGGGGTCAGGGTATCACTGTTGCCGTGATTGATTCCGGCATCTCCAACCATCCCTCACTCGCGAAGGTGCAGATCACGCACTACGATCTCGTCAACGACGGCAGCGCTCTCAATGGCCACGGCACTGCGATGGCCTCGCTCATCGCGGGCGATGATCCGAACGTCGGCGGCGTCTCTCCCGCAGCCAAACTGCTCGACTTCCGCGTGGCGGACACGAACGGCGACAGCAACACGGCGCTCGTGTCCTCCGCCATCATCAAAGCCACCGATAACGGTGCCCGCGTGATCAACATCAGCCTCGGCGCCACCGGCGACTCGCCCATGCTCGACGAAGCCATACGCTACGCGCAAAGCCACAACGTCATCATCGTCGCCGCCGCCGGCAACGAGCAGCAGACCTCCCTCTCCATGCCCGCCGGTATTCCAGGCGTGCTCAGCGTCGGCGCTGTCGATGCCAACGGCACGCAAGCCTATTTCTCGAACTCCGGCGCGGGCCTCACGCTTGTCGCCCCTGGCGTTGGCATCGTTTCCGGCTATGCCGATGGCAAATTCGTCATCGGCAGCGGCACTTCCCAGGCCACCGCCATCACCAGCGGCGTCGTCGCCTACCTCCTCGGTCGCGGTTATTACCCTGGAAACATCATACCGGTGCTGGCTCGCACCGCCGAACCGCTGCAAGCGCCCGCCACGGCGGTGGGTGCAGGGTTGATTCAGTTGCCGAAGTAGGCAAGGCACTCGGCGCCCCTTGTGCGGTCACCGCGCCACCTCTTGACGCGTACTTGACCTGTTGCCGTCATTCCGCATTCATCCTTCATAGTTCATCCTTCATAATTTTCTCTCATGGCCCGCAATTACACGCTGCACAGCACGCACGAATCCAGCACACGCATCGACTACAAGGCGGAGCTGAACGAGCAGCAGTATGAGGCGGTGACGAGTCCTCCCGGCCAGGCCCTGGTGATTGCGGGCGCAGGCAGCGGCAAGACGCGCACACTGACGTATCGCGTCGCGTGGTTGCTGGACAACGGCATCCAGCCGGAGGCGATCCTGCTGCTCACCTTCACCAACAAGGCCGCGCGGGAAATGCAGGAGCGGGTGCAGGCGCTTGTCACTTATGACGCCAGCCGCATCTGGGGTGGCACCTTCCACTCCATTGGCAATCGACTGCTGCGCTACAACGCCGAGCGCCTCGGCTACCGCAAAGGCTTTTCCATCATGGATCGCGAGGATCAAAAGGACCTCATGGAGACCGTGCTCGGCAGCAGCGGCATCGACACCACCACCTACCGCTTCCCTAAAGCCGAAGTGCTGGGAGACATTTTCTCGCTGGCCGACAACACGCTCTGCGGTCTCAAGGAGATCATCCACACGCGCTATCCTTACTTTGAAGAAGTCGCCTCCGGCATTCTCAAAATGCGCACCCTCTACCAGGAGAAAAAGCGCGAAA
>NCCR01000386.1:1942-4162 GCA_002279765.1 Verrucomicrobia bacterium 12-59-8
ATGACCTCCTCACGCTCACCGTGCAGTTGCTGGAGGAAAACGAGGATCTGCTCGAGCGCTACCGCACGCAGTTTGAGTTCGTCCTCGTCGATGAGTATCAGGACACCAACGGCCTCCAATGCCGCCTCGTTGAACTGCTCACCGGTCCGCAGGGAAACCTGATGGTCGTGGGCGATGACGCGCAGTCCATCTACTCCTGGCGCGGAGCGGATGTCTCGAACATTCTCGAATTCGACCAGCACTGGCCCCGTGCCCGCGTGCACAAGATCGAGGTAAACTACCGCAGCGTGCCCGAGGTGCTGAATCTCGCCAATGCTGCCATCGCCATGAATCGCGGACAGATCCCGAAAAACCTCCTCCCTGCACGAGAATCCAAAGGCATGCTGCCCGCGCTCGTCTCGCTCGACAGCTCCAGCGCACAGGCCGCGTTTGTGGCGCAGCGCATCCTGGAACTGCAGGACGAAGGCACCGAACTCAACGACATCGCCGTGCTCTACCGCGCGCATTTCCACAGCATGGAAATCCAGATGGAACTCACCCAGCGCGGCATCCCCTTTCAGATCACCAGCGGCCTGCGCTTCTTCGAGCAGGCACACGTCAAAGACGTCGCCGCGTTCATGAAGTTCGCCGTCAATCGCCAGGATGAAGTCAGCTTCATGCGCATGGTCCGCCTCGTCGAAGGCATCGGCAATGTCAGCGCCGCCAAGCTCTGGCAGGACTGGCTCAAATCCGACGCCGCCAAGGCCGAGACCATGCCCGGCACTTTCTCCTCCGTGCTCCTCCCGCTCAAGGTGCCGAAGAAAGCCAAAACCACCTGGGAACAGTTCGCCTACACGCTCGACGAACTCATCGACAAAGACGGCAAGGTCGCGGCGCCAGCGCAGATGATCCGCAGCATCACCGACGGTGTGTACGAGGACTACATGAAGGCCAAGTTCAAAAACTACGAGCAGCGCCAGCAGGATCTCGAACAGCTCAGCAATTTCAGCGACCGCTTCACCGATCCCCTCGAATTTCTCAGCCAGCTATCTCTGCTCAGCGGCGTCGATACCGACAACAACCCAGCCCAGCAGCAACAGCAGGACCGCGACGCCGTCACCCTCACCACCGGCCATCAGGCCAAAGGCCTGGAATGGAACGTCGTCTTCGCCGTCTGGCTCGCCGACGGCATGTTCCCCCACAAACGCGCCATCGACGAAGGCGGCGACGCCGCCCTCGAAGAAGAACGCCGCCTCTTCTACGTCACCGTCACCCGCGCCAAAGACGAACTCTACCTCACCTACCCCGTCATCAATCACCAAGCGCGAGACGGCGACATCATGATGCGCCCCTCCCGCTTCATCACCGATCTGCCCAAGGACTTGGTGGAGGTGTGGAATGTGAAGAGCGGGTGGTAGTCAAGCCTCAAGACTGGTTTACGACGGGAGCAGGCATGACGTGCAAAAGCAGCAATGCAGAAACTCCGTCGATTCACATTGCATCGACACCCTTCGATCAGGTAAACCTTGGTCATGCGTACGCATCGGAGGCTTTGGATGATGATTTGGACAGGATTCGCATTCCCACTGCAAAGCGATGCACAGGTCTCCCAGATTACGGTTGGGATCACCGCGGTGAAAGAAAGCGACTGGCAGCGTGAAGCGGCCCGCTCAACGCCATCTGCCGGACTGCGCGAGCGATTGAATGCGCTCACGCTGGTGGAATTAAGCGGTGCCGTAAACGATGAGGAACCAACCATCCTGCGCTCTGGTGAGGAGCGCGCCATCGTCACCGAATGGAAGTTCGATCGTGCCAAGGATGAACCCGTAGCGAAAAAAACCGTCCAAGAACTCATCGGCACTGAGGTGCGGTTGCAACAGGAGCCGCCCAAAAACCCTGCCGGAGCCACGCGCATCAGCCTCAGGTTGACGCACGATCTCAGCCCCCCGCAGTTGCAGTCCATTCCCTATGCCAATGCGGCGACGGGAGCAGAGCGTGACAAACGCAGCGTCACCGCACCCCGCTATGAGCGCCTGCGCTGGCAGGGGGAGGTGCTGGTCGGAGTGGGCGAACGCGTGATCGCCAGTTTCCGATCCGCGAACGATCCCGGCACACGCATCGTCGTTTTCTTCAAGGGCAGCGCCGGCAGCACTGTTGCTCCGGGGTTGGAAGTGAAGCATACGATTTATCGCGTGCCAGAGATGGAAATGCTCGAATGGATGCTCAAAGACGCACCCGATG
>NCCR01000386.1:4220-5750 GCA_002279765.1 Verrucomicrobia bacterium 12-59-8
CTAAGCATCACCTCCAGCGCGATCCTCGCCTTGGCTCCCTATGCAGACACCGAAATGCAAGTCGGCACCGAATGGTGGCTGCCCACTGAGTCGGACCAGATTTTTGACCGGCTTTATCTGCCGCCTGTCGCCTTTAAACCGGAGCTGGAGGGCGTACGCCTGACAATGAATGCAACGGGGGGCTTCAACAGTCTTTACTCGCCGCGTCCTCCCCTGGTGGTGCAGTGGCCCACATCATGGCTGCGGGCTCCGGACGAGCATGGAGGATATAGCAAGGCGATTCATGGCTGGATGAACTGGCATGACCGCTTTGAGCAGGAAATTGTGGGAGCGTCTTTGTCAGACAGCGCCTCACCGCAAGTGCTGGCGATGATGCCGCCTGCGGATCAAGCATGGAGCGCAGACCGAAAAGGACGCTGGCTGGATGTCTCCGTGGCGCAACTGTCAGGCGACATCCCCAAGCCTGTGACGCAGCCAGCAGGGCGGGAAACCGCCGATCCATTTGCGCCGCCTGCCAATCCGTTCACCACAAGCTGGGCAGCGCAGCCACCGACGATGCGCTCGCTCCTTCTCGGCATCGCCCTCGACACAACCATCGCGCATGCTTTGCTGGAAGCCCGCCAGCCGGAGCAGGATGACGTGCTGCTGCGCGATCTGCTGGCACGAGTCAAACGCGGTGAGGCGCGGGTGATGACCTGCACTTTTTCGGCTCACAATTCAAATCGTTACAGGCAGTCCAGCGCACGCATCCATGCCTACCCCACGGAAATGCCCAGCATCCCCTCTGCGTGGGAAGATGGGTACGTCGGCACCCGATTGGAGCAGGAGGATACGATTCTGAGCCTTGAACAAGATCTGGCTCCGCCAGCCCGCACTGAATGGAACCTCGCACGCGACATGCCCGAGGCAATCATGTGGCAGCCGCGTTTTCGGAGGCTGCACATGAACGGCTGGGCCGCGGCCTTGATCAGCTGATCTGCCCGCGAATGAGACCCTCTTCCTGTTCAGCCGCCTCGACGCCCGGGTAGATACAGCCAAGGTCACATCCCATGATTTCGAAATCGAAACCCGCATCTATGAGATTCCAGCAGCGGATCCGGAAACGTTCCTGGCGGTGGAGACCGACGATTTCACAGCTTTCACCGAGCAGCAGATCAAAAGCGGTCACGCCAAACTGCAGTCCCTCGCATGGCTGCGGACTCTGCCTGCGGGCGCAACCAAGCTGTCCGTGGTGGAAAAGTATCTGACTGCCACCGAATTCGATCCCCCGTCTCGCCATGCTCCCTTCCGCATGCGGCCCACCGCCTTGCAGGAACTCCCGGTCGGACTGCAGTTCGAAGGAGATGTGACAGAAGAGCCCGGCGGCAACCTCAGTCTGAACCTCAAACTGCAGCACTCCACGGCGAAACCCATCGAGCCTGGCTTGGAAGAAACCCTCCGCATCTCTGCCGACGAAAACGCGAAATATCCTGGCGCGAAGCACGAGTTTGATGAATGGGCCGAAACTGTAAACGTCATCCCTGGAAAATT
>NCCR01000146.1 GCA_002279765.1 Verrucomicrobia bacterium 12-59-8
CACAGGCCGTCAGCATGGTGGAGGCGGGTGGAGATGCCTCGAAGGTCAAAGCCGTGCTCAAGCCGTTGCATCTGATGTTGATCGGGGCGGCGGTGATTGTCATTGGCATTGTGCTCAGCATGATGTTCAGAGCCGCGCCTGTCCCGGAGGCACCTCGGAAGCAGGGTGTCGCCACCTCCATTCCTAGTGCTGATGAACCAGAGCAACAGCCTGAGAAGACGAAAGGGAAAGAGCCAGCCAAGAGTGCGGAATCAATCGTGGGGGTGCCCGTGGTTGAGCCGGAAATGAAACGGCGGGAACCTGCACCCAAGGTCGAAAAGATGACTGTCGTGGTGCCCGCGCCTGCTCCGCCACCACCGCCCGTGCCAGCGGTCATGCCGCCTGTTGCTCCTGTGACACCACCGCCGGAAACACCGCTGGAGGCGATCCAACGGCTCGAAGAACGTGATCCTGAACTGGCGCGGCTGGTTGCTGATTTCGGTGCGGAATGGTCAGCCAATCCCGAGACCAATGTAGAGTCGGAAATGCAGGACCTGGCTGACAAATACATACCCGCTCTGCAACGCAGCCTGAGCGGTGTGGTGCTGCAGCAGCGTGATTTTGTGCTGAGCGAAATTTCCCAGATTGCGAATCATGAGCCGTTGGGAGAGCCCGATCTGCTCTGGCCTGCCGTGCTCAAGACTCTGCGCAAAGCCTACGACGCACAGCGTGAGGCGATTCAGGGAAGGGCTGGCATGGCTGAGCAGAAAATGCGTGCGGCGCAGGGCGAGCGAGTGCTGCAAAAGGCCCGTGAGCGCGCCGCAGCAGGCAAGGTGGAGGCGGCAAAGCTTGCTGAAGTCGTGGCTGCGGAACTGGCGAAACTCAAGACGGCCCCTTCACTGAAGGCATTGAAGCAAAACGCGGCTGGCTCAAAGGCCGCAGAGCCCATTCATTGACAGTCGTTTACGGGACGTAATAGCCAAGATTTTTTCTCGCGGCGTGAGCTGCTGCGGGTATGAAGCTTAATGCCCGAAGAACCCACTCCCAACGAAGAGCCTTCGTTTGATGTCCCTAGCCTTGAGGCAATGGACGCTTACCTGCCGCAGTTTAATTTTGAAATATTAGCGGCATGCGGCGGTATGGGCGCTGTGTACAGGGCCTATCAGGAGAGCCTTGACCGGCGAGTGGCGGTCAAGATTTTACCACCGGAATTTGGGGCTGAAAAAGAATTCACCGACCGTTTCAAGGTGGAGGCACGCGCGATGGCGAAGCTGAATCACACCAACATCGTGGGGGTGTACGACTTCGGCATCACAGCCGGAGGGCATTTGTATCTGGTGATGGAATGGATCGAAGGGCAGTCGCTGCACGATCTCATTCACAAGGGGAATCTTTCTCTGCGCAAGGCGACGAATCTGGCCATGCAGTTGTGTGAGGCGCTGACCTTTGCGCATGAGCACCAGATCATTCATCGCGACATCAAGCCGGGCAACATCATGGTCAATGACAGCGACCATGTGAAGGTGGCGGACTTTGGACTGGCGCGGCCAGTCTCCGACGAAGCGGAGCAGGAGAATCCCTTTGGCACGCCGGATTATGCCGCTCCGGAGATTCGTGGTGGCAGCGTGGTGGACCATCGGGTGGACATTTACGCCGCAGGTGTGGTGCTCTATGAGATGCTAACTGGCACGATCCCGGGGGAGCCGCGGCGCTCGGTCACGGAGTTTGCCAAAATATCGACGCGGTGGGATAGCATCGTCGCCAAAGCCATGGACCCCGATCCGGAGAAGCGGTATCAGGAAGCGGGTGAGCTTCGTGCGCACATCAATGTGGCGATGAAGCAGGCGGCGGAGCCTGGAGAGGTTCCGGGCGATGTGATGGCCATTGATCTAGGCATAGGCATGGGAACAGCCTCGAGAGCAGGCATGGGTGGGGGCTTGGGTTCGGGCTTGCGTTTGGGGGCAGGCTCGGGTGCGGCAGCCCCTGCTGCACCGGTCGTACGCGCACCGGGACCGAGTATGCCGCGTGCGCCAGGTGTGCGTGCTCCGGGAGCGCGCGCGCCCGGTGTGGTGGAGAAAAAGAAAGCTGCTCCGCCGCAAAAGCCGGCTGTTGGAATGACGTCTCAGCAGCAACAGCTTATGCTGGTCATCGGGGTGGTGGCTGCGGTGGTGCTTGGGTTTTTGGCATTGATCTTCTGGCCATCTTCCAAGAGTGCGTCAGGCAGCTCGTCTGCCAGCGCCCAGGCCACGCCGGATGAAATTCATGAGGTGATGCAAAAACTGGAGCAGAATGATGCCGAGCTGGCGAGGCTGGTGAACTCGTTTGCCCAAGACTGGGCGGCTGCGGGAGCGGATCAAAATCCCACCTCGCCCGTCGCTGAAAAACTGCGTGCTGCGCAGAATGCTGCGGTGGTGGCAAAGGCCAAGGAGCGCTTCGAGGCGGCGCGGCGTGCCGAGATTGTGGCTGCAGAGCTGGCGAAACTGAATGTGGCACCATCGTTAAAGGCGCTCAGGCAGGCAGCCGAAAGATAAAAAAGCCGCCACCCGTTGCCGGGTGGCGGCGTGGTTTTAGCGGGGGTTATTCGGCTTTGCAGCAGTCTTTGCCGCAGGCCTTGCCCTTGTCTTTGCAGCAGGCGGCGCAACTGTCCTTGCAGCACTTTTCACAGGCCTTGCCGGCGGCAAGAGCGGTGCTGGAGAGGGTGGCGACGGAGGCTGCGGCGATGAGCATGAGGATGGTTTTCAGAGCGGTGCTGGAGAGGGTGGCGACGGAGGCTGCGGCGATGAGCATGAGGATGGTTTTCATAGTGTTGGATGTGTTGTGTTTTGAAGTGCCTGCTTTTAATTTGCGGCATGCAGCGCAGGCGTGCGCATGCCGGTGTGCCATGGAAGTGGCGTTTGAACTGGCGGTGAGGCCAGACGACCGGGCAGCCGGTCTAGGTGGCGGCGTGTTTGGTGGCCGCGCGGAAGCGAGTCATTGCCCGGAGCGTCTGGCTTCCAGACGCGTGGCGCGTGGCTTCAAATCAAGAGGGCACAATGCCGCGTGTAGAGCGGCGGCGCGTGCAAGGGCGGCCCGTGGTCGTGACGTGGCGCGTGATTGGCTAAAGCCTCTGGGGTGAGGCTGAGAGGGGAAAGGGCGTGCCAGATGGGTTCAGCCAGCAGCTTTAAAGCGGGGGCTGGGGTGGTGACGAAGGTGGCGGCGACATCGCGCGCGGTTTCGTGTTTGGCGCAGGGGCAGGTTGGTTCCTGGGAATGCTCGGAGGCGGAGTGCTGCTTTTTAGCGCAGCAGCTGGCGGCCTCTTGCTGCTGGGGAGCCGTGATGCAGCACCAGCACATCGGGAGGCCGATGCAGAGGGTGAGGATCAGGGCTGTGAGGCGGGCAATCATAGGATGTACTCAGATAGTAATACGCTGGCAAACGTTCAATGGTTGCCAGCCATCACTGTGCCGCTCCTGCTCCCGATTGTGCAGTCGCTCAGCGGAAGCTCTTCGCAAAGTCGTCGGAGGTGGCTTTGGCGACGACTTTGGTTTTTTGGAAGGTGGATTGTTCGCCTTTTTCCTTGAGGATGGTTTCGTAGTCGGCGGAGGACATGGGGAGTTCGATGGTTTTGTCCTGCCAGGTGGAGAGGAGGATGGCGTTGGCGAGTTCGACGCTGTGGAGGCCTTCGGCGGCGGGGGAGAGGAGTTTCTCGCCTTTGAGGATGGCGTTGGTGAAGTTTTGGAGGATCTCGATGTGCTGGCCGCCGGCTTGATCGACGTGGATGTCCATGTGCCAGCTTTCGGGCATGGCGAAGGCGGCTTCGGCTTCCATGCAGAACTTGCTCATGGGCTGGCGATTGCGCTGGAAGTGGATGCGGGTGCCGTCGGTGACGGTGAGGCGGCCCTGCTCGGCGGAGATTTCGAGCTTGTTGATGCCCGGGGCTTCGCCGGTGCTGGTGACGAAGGTGGCGGTGGTGCCGTTGTCATACTGCATGACGGCGGTGACATCGTCCTCGACTTCGATTTCATGGAGGCGGCCGAACTGGCAGAAGCCGCGCACCTTTTGAGGCATGCCGAAGAGCCACTGGAAGAGGTCAAGATTGTGCGGGCACTGGTTCATGAGGACGCCGCCGCCTTCGCCTTTCCAGGTGCCGCGCCAGCCGCCGGTGGCGTAGTAGTAGTTGGTGCGGAACCAGTTGGTGACTTCCCAGTGGACGCGGCGGACGGCACCGAGCTCGCCGCTGTCGATGAGGTCTTTGACCTTCTTGAAGCAGGCGTTGGTGCGCATGTTGAACATGGCGGCGAAGATTTTATTTTTGTCCGTGTGGGCGGCGATGAGGCGCTCGCAGTCGGCTTTGTGGACGGAAATGGGCTTCTCAACGAGCACGTGGAGGCCGGCCTGAAGGGCTGCGATGCCGATGGTGGTGTGGCTGAAGTGGGGGGTGCAGATGAGGATGGCGTCGATGTGACCGCTGCGCATCATGAGGTTGACGTCGGTGAAGGCTTTTTCGCCCTCGATGAGGTTCGGCAGGGTGCCGACGCTCTCGCACAAGGAGGTGACGCGCAGGCCGGGAATCTTGCCTGCGCGAATGTTTGCAAGGTGTGCCTTGCCCATGTTTCCAAGCCCAACGATGCCAAGTCTGACGGTTTCCATGGCCCGAGACTAGCGGGGCGGGTGGAACGGTCAAGCGACTCAACAGTTGCGCTTTCACCCCCCAGCCTGCATTTTATGCCATGCGACCGACCCGCCGTCTCCGAGATCTGCTCATCCCCGTCATGGGATGTCTGGTGGCGCTGCTCAGCAATCCTCTCATGGCAGACGACCTTCGCATTGGCATCATCGGTCTCGACACTTCGCATTCGGAACAGTTCACACTGCGCCTAAACGATCCCGCGAACCCCAATCACATTCCAGGTGCGCGGGTTGTGGTGGCCTTTCCCGGGGGCAGCCCAGACATTGAAGAGAGCAAGACGCGCATTGAGGGCTTCACGGCTACCGTGCGCGACAAGTTTGGCGTGCGCATCGTCGGCAGTGTGGAGGAGGCCTGCAAAGACGTGGACGCCGTCCTGCTGCTCAGCCTTGAAGGCCGCCCGAGAATGGAACAGATGAGGCAGATCATTGCCGCTGGCAAGCCGGTCTTCATGGACAAGCCGGTGGCCGCCTCTCTCAAGGACGTCGTGGAAATTTACAAGCTTGCCGCAGCAGCTCAGGTGCCCGTGTTTAGCGCCTCTGCTATGCGCTGGTATCCCGGTGTGCTCGAAGTCGCCAATGCCGAGCCGACGCCGGCGCGCAGCGTCATCTCTTACGGCCCGGCGCATGTGCTGCCGTTCCACCCCGATCTGTTCTTTTACGGCATTCATCCGACGGAGGCGCTCTTCACCGTCATGGGCTCCGGCTGCCTCTCCGTCATCCGCACCACCACGCCGTCCGAATCCGTCGTCACGGGTCTTTGGGTCGAGGGGCGCACTGGTACGCTGCTTGCTATTCATGAAGGTGCGATGGCCTACAAGCTCATCCGTTTCGGTGACAAGCAAATCACCGAACAGAAGTCCGAGGGCGATTACACCCCGATGCTGCGCGAAATCGTCAAATTTTTCCAGACCAAGCAGCCACCCGTCTCACCCAAGGAGACGCTCGAAATCTACGCCTTCATGGCAGCTGCTGAGGAGAGCAAGCACCGCGATGGAGCCCGAGTCACCCTGCGTGAGGTCATGGTCAAAGCCGGTGCTCCCGAGGCCTGGCTGCCCGAGGATGGCAAAGCCAGGCCCGCAGCCCCCAAATCGGTGCCCAAGGGGCTGCCCAAGCCAGGCGCTTCGTGAGCTGATCACTCCGCGTTTTGTACCTGCTCGCGAATTTTCTCCAGTTCCGTCTTGGCGGTGACGACGTGGTGAGCGATCTCAGCGTTGTTGCACTTTGAACCCATCGTGTTGAACTCGCGAAAAAACTCCTGCAGCAGGAAATCCAGGCTGCGTCCGGCAGGGGTGCCGCTGGCAAGATAGGAGCGGAACTGCTGCACATGACTCGCGGCGCGGGTGAGCTCCTCGGAGATGTCCGTGCGGTCCGCAAACAGCGCGATTTCTTTGACCAGCCGCTCGTCATCCAGCGGCAGCGGCAGCCCGGCATCCTCCAGCCGCTGGCGCAGCACCTTGCGCTGGTGCTCAGGGACGGTGGCGGCTTTGGCGCGGATCGACTCCAGCAGGGATTCAATCATTGCAAGCCGTGCTTCGATGTCACTGAGGAGGCTGGTGCCTTCCGTGCTGCGCATGGTGTTCAATTGCTTCAGCGCGGCAGCCAGTGCCTCATGCACGGAGGGCCAGGCGTCCTCGTTGGCGATCTCCGTCTGTGCCTGCGTGATCACACCGGGCAGGCGGGTGATGTCTGTCAGTGAAATCTGCGGCGGAATGTCCAGTTTCAACGCCAGGGCGTGCATGGCGTGGTAATAATGCGCCGCAAGTTCCTGATCGACGTGTACCGCATCGGCACCCGCCGCTCCTGCTTCCTTGCGCACCGCCACATTGACGCGCCCGCGTGAAACCGCCGCAGAAACCTCGGTGCGTACCGCGTTTTCCAGCTCGGCAAGTTCACGCGGCAGATTCACTGCCACTTCGAGTTGCTTGCGGTTCACGGAACTGCATTCCACGCTCCACGTCACGCCGGAGCGCTGTGCTTCGCCCCGTCCAAATCCTGTCATGCTTTTCATGGCCATCAGATGGAGCGAGAATTGACTTTGGTAAAGTCTTGGAATGTGGCCGCCGCACATTCGGCGCGATTCCAATTTGCATCGTCCCCTGTACTCCCTAGTCTCGCTCTCCCTATGGCAAAAGCGGCACTCGGCAAAGGTCTCGGCGCACTCATTTCGGCATCCTCCTCGGTGTCGGGAGTGTCGCGTCTGCCTGCGCTCGCGCAGCCTGCTCCAGGTGACGTCGTGAACCGTGTCACGCTGGACCAGATTGTCCCCAGCCCACTCCAGCCGCGCAAGGAATTCCAGTCCGAGATGCTCACCGAGCTCATGGAGTCCATCCGCGAGCACGGCATCATCCAGCCGCTGATCGTGCGCCGGGTGAACGGCAAGCTGGAACTGATTGCGGGTGAGCGCCGTTTCCGTGCCTCACGCGAGCTCGGCCTCAAGGAAGTTCCCGTCATCGTCCGCGAAGCCAGCGACAAGGACGTGCTGGAGATGGCTCTCATCGAAAACCTTCAGCGCGAAGGGTTGAACCCCATCGAGGAGGCGCAGGCCTACTCCCGCCTCGCGAAGGACTTCCACATGCGCCAGGAGGACATCGCTCAGCGTGTCGGCAAGAACCGCGCCACCGTGGCCAACACCATGCGCCTGCTGGAACTGCCGGTCAGCATCCGCGACATGCTGGTCGCGACTAAAATCTCCACCGGGCATGCCAAGGTGCTGCTCATGCTCAAGCAGCATGATGCGCAGGAACGTCTGGCGCAGCAGATCGTCGCCAAGAGCCTCACGGTTCGTGCGACGGAAAAGGCGATCGATGCCATCCTGCATCCGCCGCCGCCGCCCCAGCCGAAGCCCACGGAGACTGATTTGATCCGTGCCATCGAGGCGGTGGAGCAAAAGCTCATTCAGCATCTGACGACCAATGTCAGCATTCATCATGCCGAGAAGAAAGGCCGCATTGAGATCGACTACTACGGCGTAGAAGATTTGAACCGCATCCTCAGTGTGATCGGAGTCAAGGAAGAGGCCTTTGCGGAGGAATAACGGGCGCTGTGCGCCAATGACGAAATTCGATGACGAATGACGAAACAAGCATGCGTTACAGGCAGATGACAATCGTCATGCGTCATGTGTCTTTCATCCTTTTAGCTCTCACGCTCCTGGGCTGCCAGCCCGAGGCTAAAGGCGATTCCGCCGACGTGCGCGAGTTCCTTTCCCACTACTTTTCCACTTGGTCGGCCAAGGACATGGGCGGTTACGGTGCTTGCTTTCACGAGCAGGCGCGCATCACCTTCGTTCATCAGGGCGAGCCGCAAAGCCAGGGGCTGACTGACTTTCTGCATGGTCAGAAACTTAGCCACGCCACCACCACCGTGCCGATGACCGAGGTGCCCACGGACATGAAAATTCTCAGCGACGACCGCACCGCCCAGGCCAGCGTGCGCTGGAAGCTCACTAAGGGGGCTGACATCACTCTCGGGACCGATTGTTTCACGCTCATCAAAACATCCACTGGCTGGAAGATCATGAGCCTCGTCTTCTACAACGACTGACCGCAAAAACTCATGTCCCGCACACCTTCCAAATCTCCCGCGCCTTCGGCAGAGAATGCAGCCGCCACACGCGGCACGCGCATCTTTCTGGGGCTTTCCTGCTTCCTCGCCGGAGCAGCCATGATGGTCATCGAAATCTGCGCCTACCGACTGCTGGCACCGTTCTTTGGCAACAGCGTTTATACATGGACGGCGCTGATCGGGGTCATTTTGATCGCGTTTAGTGCCGGTGGGTATCTCGGGGGGCATCTCGCAGACCGCAAGATGGCGCTTGATCTCATCGGTTGGCTGCTGGCAGGTTCGGCGGTTCTGACTTTTTTCATCCCGGCGCTGCATACGGTCTTTGCTGTCAGTTTGAGCGCTCATGGCCTCATTGCCGGGCCGGTGATGATTTCGTTGCTGCTGTTTGCGATTCCTGGCATCCTGCTCGGTGCCGTCTCACCGGCTGCGGTGCGCTTTTACAGCCTTACGCTCAAGGACACGCACGTCGGCGCGGCGGCGGGCACGATCAGCATGCTGGGTTCGCTCGGCAGTTTTGTCGGCACCTTCCTCTCCGGCTTTTTCCTGCTCTCCACATTCGGAGTGCGCAGCATTTTCTTCGGCACGGCTGCCTTGCTGCTGGTACTGGCCATTGCCGCATTCCTGCTCGCGAAAAACACCCTCAAGCAGCAGGCTCCGGTGATTTTGAGCGGCATCTTTGCCTTCGGCATTAGCTGGATGACGGTGCCGAATCCCAAACCGGGTGTCATCTTTGAGCACGAGTCGTTTTATCATCACATCGAAGTCAGCGAACAGAGCGAGGGCGATGTCATGCGCCGCGTGCTGCAGCTGGATTCGACCATGGAAGGCGGCATGGACGCAAACACCGGCGATCTGATCCTGCCGTATCAGCAATACTGGAAGCTCGCCCTGCTGCGCGAGCCAGCGAAGGTCAGCAGCGCCCTGTTCATTGGGGCCGGTGCATTCGGCATGCCGGAGAATGTGTCGCGCGATTTTCCTGAAGCCACAGTCGATGTCGTCGAGATTGACCCGCAGGTCATTGAAGTTGGGCGCAAGTTCTTCAAGCTCAACGAATACCCACATGTGAAGGCCCATGCGGGTGATGCACGCCGCTACCTTCTGCAAAACGTCGGCAAAAAATGGGACCTCATCTTTGGGGATGCCTACAACGGCATCCGCCAGATCCCGCCGCACCTTGCCACGCAGGAATTTTATCAGCAGATCGCCGACCACCTCGAACCCAAGGGGGTTTTTATCATGAATCTGATCGCTGCCGTTACTGGCCCTAAGGCGGAGCTGACATCGGGCATGCTCGCCACCGTGCGGAAAGCCTTTCCTTACGTGGAGGTCTTTGCCGTTGGGTATCGCCGCGATGACACGCAGAATGTCATCCTCATGGCTTCACGCGATGAATTGAAGCCGCTCATTGTGGATCGCTATGCCAAGCAAGGGTCATGGGAGGAACTTCTGATCCGCACCCACGTCCCTGCAGGCACGGTTCCACGGTCCAACTTCGTTTTTACGGACGATCACAATCCTGTGGATGCGATCATTGCCCGGGGATTGCTGGAATAGGTGTGGGGGTCGGCCACGAAGCGAAGAGTCGCTCTTACCGGGTTTCCAACGGCTTCGCTGCGGGCGCAAGAGATGGGGCGACAAAGGCATCGAAGACCAGCACGCCTTTGAGCGAGTCCACCGCGCGTTCGAGCTGTTTGTCGCCGAGATTGGCCAGCTCCAGTGCCGCTGCCTCACCGGTGCCGTGTGACGCACGCCATTTGGCGATGCGCAGCTCCTCTTCGGAAGTCAGGGCGGAGACGATGTTGGGCTCGACTCCGGCTTCGTGGATCGTGCGATGGCTTGGCGTGTAGTACTTCGCAGTGGTCAGGCGCATCGCGGCACCGTTTTTCATGGGCAGGATGGTCTGCACGCTGCCTTTGCCGAAGCTCGTCGTGCCCACGACAATCGCGCGCTTTAGATCCTGCAGCGCACCCGCCGTCAGTTCGGAGGCACTGGCGCTGCCCTGATTGATCAGCACGGCGATGGGATACTTGCGCGGCTCCCTGCCGTTGCGAGATGGGGTGCGGAAAGGCGGAGGATTTTGCGAGGCCACACGCCCCTCTGTGGTCACTACCACGGTGCCTTCCGGCAGGAACTCTCCGCACACTGCCACAGCGCTGTCCACTAGGCCACCTGGGTTGTTACGCAGATCGAGCACAAAAGCCTGCATGCCTTCCTTTTCGAGTTCATCCAGAGCCCGGCTCAGTTCGCGGGCCGTGGGCTGGTTGTACTGGGAGATGCGCGCGTAGCCGATCTTGTAATCCCCCGCCATTTTGGCGGCCAGCAGCATTGGGTCATGCACAGAGGTCTCGGCCAGCGTTTCGTGCTTCACCTTGAACTCCAAAAACTGCTTCGTCCCGGGCCGGCGCACCGTGAGGCGCACTTCTTCACCGGCCTTGCCTTTGAGCAGTTGCATCGCCTCCGCGATGCCCACGGAATCGGTCAGCACCTCGTTGATGCGCACCAGTTGATCGCCCGAAAGCATGCCCGCTGCAGAGGCCGGACCGTCTTCCCGCACCGTGATGATGGTCAGGATGTTCTGGCGCAGGGCGATGGTGATGCCGATGCCTTCGGACGTGTCGCTCTGCTCACGCTGCATGTCTTCAAAGAGCGACTTGCCCATGTACTCGCAGTGGGGGTCCAGGCGGTGCAGCATGCCTTCCAGTGCTCCCTCCACCAGCTCTGCATAGGTGATCTTCGAGTCATCCACGTAGTTTTGCCGCACCATCTCCATTGCCCGCGTCAGCATCTCCATCTGCACGTAGGCGTCTTCAGGCGGTGGCTTCACAGGAGGGGATGCCGGCACTTTCGTGTCGGTCTTGTCGGCAGGCTTCGCCTCTGCCGGCTTCACCGTCGCTTTGGGGGACGGAGTCGTCGCTGGTGCCGTTGGGCTCGGGGCAGGGGACGGCGGTGCCGCGTGAAGGCTCACGCTGACGGCCAGAAGTGATAGAAGTGCGGGGGCGCAACGCATGGTGGCATCCTGCATGATTTCATGCGCTTGCGACAGGAGAAATTCCCAGCGTTGGCTCACTCCAGCGCGATCCCCGCCCAGTACGCGAACTCCATGCTCCAGCCGTTGGCGTGGGCTTCGAGGCGCAAGGTGACTTCCTGGCCGGCAAACTTTGCCAGATCAACCTCCACGCTCTTCCAGCGTGGTTTTTCATGGTCCACGGGCATCTCCTTGACCACCTGACCGTTGACCACCGCTTTGACGACCCAGTCGCCACGGTCATCGGCGGCCACTGTGGCTGTGAGCTTGGTTTTCCCGGCTTCGACCTTGAGTTTTCGCTCGAAACTGGCGGGCGTTTTCTTGTCGGGGAAGGGGTGCATGAGCAGCACGTTTTTTCGGCCGTAATACTCGGCGAGTTTGACCGGTGTACGTTCAAAGTCGGGGGCGCTAACTTTCCACTCGGGATTCCACAGGCTGACACTTTCCCAGTCGATGGCGCGCGAGCTGGGGCCTTTGGGTTTGGCGGGGGCGGTGTCTTCGACGCCTTTGATGAGCAGGTCTTTTTTCTCCTTCGTGAGAGGGCCTTCTTCCGGTGGGGCGAGCACGTACCAGATGAGATCGCGGAAGGCGGTGTCAGGCAGGTTGCCGAAGCCCATGGGCATGAGGCTCTGCTTGGTATTGGTGATGGTGGCGACCTGATCACGCGGGACGATCTGAGCGGCACCGCCAGCACCGAGGAGTTTGACGTGACTCGGCGTGTCTTCGACAACACGTCCGGCCAGCGTGCGGCCGTCCTTGGTGCTCACGGTGAAGTTTTCGTAGCCGTTGCCGATGATCTGGTTGGGATCGATGACGTTGGCGAGGATGGCGTCGAGATTGCTGCGGCCGCTGCCGATGAGGTCTGGGCCGACTTTTTGGCCGCCTCCGTGGAACTCGTGGCAGACCATGCAGGTGCCGGTGAAGAGGAGTTTGCCGTTGGCGAGATCGGGTTCGCCGGTGAGAGCGGCTTGTTTCTTCTGGGCGATGAGGGACTTCACGTCGTCGGAGGAGTCTTTCCAGGCACCGAGGACTTTGAAGGCTTGATCGCGGATGGCTTTGTCTTTGCTGGTGGCGAGGGCGCGGCGGACTGGGGCGGGGAAACCGGTGGGGCTGACCTTGCCTTCGGCGATGGCGGTGAGCATCGCCTGCGTCCAAGGGGCGCGGGTGCTGAGGGCTTCGATGGCGGCGTTGTAGAGAAGGCCTCTGGACTGCGGGCCGGACTGCAAGCCGGAGGCTTGCGCTACGGTCAGCAGCGGGGCGATGAAGTCGTCGCCGCCGAGGTCTGCGGCGGCGCGGATGGCGGCGACGGCGAGTGATGTGGAGGTTTGGGGTGTGAGGAGGGGTTTGATGCCTTCCTTCACGGAGTCGGTCTTCACTTTGCGCAGTGATTGGAGGATGGCGATGCGCTCTTTTTCGGGCTTCGAGGTGTCGTGCAGGGTGACGATCATTTCCTTCACGGCTGCGTCATCGCCCCAGAGGACGGCGAGGGTTTGGCCGTGCTTGCGGATGTCGGCGTTTGAATGCGTGCGCCATTTGGTGAGAGTGGCGGAGACATTTTTGGTCGGCTTGATCACGCCGTTTTCCTGGCCTTTGACAAGGCCATCGTTCAGCAGCGCACCGGAGGCGTCGCACAGGCGGCGCATGGCCTTGTGAGAGAGGATGTGGGAGAGGGGTTGGGTTGAGGGTGCAACTTCAAGAAGTCGATCGAGAGCATGTTGACCATTAGTGGCCAGTTCGGGTTCGAAGACCTGCCAGATCATGAAAGCCAGCACTGAATCTGCATCCTTCGAGGCTTTCACAGTCTTCATCCATATTGTGGAAATGGAGCTTGGCGTCTTGAAATTTGCGACCCCGGGCTTGGTTAAAAAGCGGGTGCTTTCCAAGCGCAACTTTGCCATCAAAGTCAGCCTTACAAGCGGGTCAGGATCTTGCGCCAATACCAATGGGGTGGTTATATCTTCGCTGCTCGATTGCCTTGCAGCGATGATTCGATGTTGTGAATCCGGGGAGGCTGCCAGACGGCTCACAAGAGGTTCAGTCAACATTCCGTAGGATTTGAGCAACAGCGATGCATCGTTGCTGGTGGATGGCGAAGGCAGTTTGGCTAAAAGTTTTTGAAGCAACGAGCCAGCACTCTCGGAGCGGTTTCTTTCAAACAACATCCTCCGCGCCATCCGCTGCATCCAATTATTCGGGTGTTCCAGGGACTTCACAAGATCGGGGGGGGCGAGTTTTTTGAGGTTGAGGTCGGTGTGGTCGCGGGTGGCGTTGGATTTAGAGTTAGTGGTGACGACACGCCAGATGCGGCCGCGTTCGCGGTCCACGCCTTCGGGGTTGGCTTTGGCGTTTTGGTAGCAGGGGTACTTGTCGCACCAGTCCATGATCCAGAGGAAGCCGTCGGGGCCGGTCTGGGTGCTGACGGGGCGGAACCAGCCGTTGTTGGCGCGGAGGAAGTCGCGGCGGGGCTCGCATTTGAAGGTGGCACCGACGGGGGTGAGCACTTCTTCGTGGATGGCGTTGTCGTGGATGTTGCCGATGAAGGCGTGGCCGTGGGTGTCGGCGGGGTAGCGGCCGCCTTGATAAATCTGGATGCCTGCGTAGGCGGCGCGGAAGTGCTTGTGCTTCACGATGCTGGGCAGCAGCTCATACGAGTATGGATTCTCCGGCGCTCCGCCCTGACGCACGTAGATGCCGCCGGGGGCCATGTGGAAGAAGTGGTCAATGACGCAGGCGCTGACGAAGAAGTTGCCCGCTGCATCGTAATCGCAGCCCCAGGGATTGCTGGTGCCGTCGGCGAAGACTTCGAATTCCCACGCGCCTTCTTTTTCGCGACTCGTGGGGCGGGCACGACCGATGCCGGCATCAAACTTGAAGCCTTCTTTTTCGGGCTGGCCGGGGCGGCGGACCTTGCTGTTGGTGAAGACGCCGTGGGTCATGTAGAGCCAGCCGTCGGGGCCCCAGGTGAAGCTGTTGACGAGTTCGTGGGTGTCCTCGCGGCCGAAGCCGGTGAGGATGACGCGCCAGGCGTCGGGTTTGTCGTCGCCGTCGTCATCGCGGAAGTGGAGGAGGTGGGGCTGCTGGCCGACGTAGATGCCGCCATCGCCGCAGATGATGGCGCTGGCGAGGTTCAGGCCTTCAACGAAGACTGTGCGCTTGTCGGCCTCGCCGTCGTTGTTGGTGTCTTCGAGGATGATGACTCGGTCACGGGGGATTTTGTCGCCGAGCTTAGGCATTGTGTGGTACTTGTCGTCCTTGGCTTCGCCGCCAAAGGGGCGCTGGTCTTCGGGGAGTGGCGTGCCTTCCGGGTATTCGTAGGCTTCCACGATCCACAGGCGGCCGCGATGGTCCCAGGTCATGGCGACGGGATTTTGTACCATGGGCTCATGCGCGAAGCAGCGGACTTCGTAGCCTTCTGGCACGGACATCTTGGCGCGGGCTTCTTCGGGAGTGGGGCAGACGGAAGTGGCGGCGGCGCGCTCGCCTTCGAGTTCCTTGCCTGCGGCGAGGAGGTTGATGGTGAGAAGGCAGAGAGAGAGGGAAAGCAGCGGGCGCATGGTTGGGATTGGTTGTACCAGTAATAACGTCTCAGCAGCAAGAACGTTGTACGGACACGATTTGGGCTAAATCGGACGCTGGGTGGTTGTGGAATCCATTTGATGGAGAACAGATTTGATCTGTCGAAATCCATCCTGTTAATCCACGAGAATCTTGTTATTCCTCTCTCAATGGCCTCCGCAAACACTCCGACTCCCAAAACTCCTGAACAACTTCGCTCCTGGCGCTGGTATGGCCGTGATGAACTCCGCTCCTTTGGTCATCGCTCGCGTGCGAAACAGGCGGGCTGGGGCAGTGAGGACATCGTTGGCAAGCCGGTCATCGGCATCCTGAACACCTGGAGCGATCTGAACTCCTGCCACATGCACCTGCGTCTGACCGCAGACGCGGTGAAGCGTGGCATTTTGCAGGCGGGCGGGCATCCGATGGAGATCCCGGTCATGTCTGCGGGAGAGATGCTGACGAAACCTACCGCGATGTTTCACCGCAACTTCCTCGCGATGGAGACCGAGGAAATGCTGCGGGCCAATCCCATCGACGGGGCCGTATTGCTCGGCGGCTGTGACAAATCCACGCCTGGGCTGCTCATGGGGGCGTTCAGCATGGACATTCCTGTCATTTACATGCCCTGCGGTCCGATGATCAAGGGCAACTGGCGCGGCGAGACTCTAGGCAGTGGCAGCGACGTGTGGAAGTACTGGGATGAAAAACGTGCGGGCAATCTGAGCTGGGAGCAGTGGTGCGAGATCGAGGACGGCATCGCGCGTAGCCCCGGCCACTGCATGACGATGGGCACGGCGAGCACGCTGACCGCGCTGGCGGAAACGCTTGGCCTTTGCATTCCCGGTGCCTCCTCGATTCCCGCCGTGGACAGCGCCCACACGCGCATCGCGGCGGCGGCGGGGCGGCAGATCGTAGAGAACGTGTGGCTGGACCGCAAACCGTCCGGCATCGTCAGCGAGCGTTCATTCGAAAACGCGATCGCGGTGGACATGGCCCTGGGTGGCAGCACGAATGCCATCGTTCATCTGGTGGCCATGGCGGGAAGGTTGGGCATCAAGCTGCCGCTGGAAAAGTTTGACGAGATCAGTCGCAAAATTCCGCTGCTGGCCAATATGCGGCCTGCTGGCAAATACTTGATGGAGGAGTTCTTCCTGGCCGGCGGCCTGCGTGCCCTGCTCAATGGCATGCGCGAACTGCTGCACACCGATGTGCCCACCGTCACCGGCAAAACGCTGGGCGAAGACATCGAAGACGCCATCATTCACAATGAAGATGTCATTCGCACGCCGGCAAATGCATTGCAGCCCGATGGTGGTACGGCCATCCTGCGAGGCAATCTTTGTCCCGATGGCGCGGTCATTAAACACGCCGCCGCCACGAAGGAACTATGCACGCACACCGGCCCCGCGCTGGTCTTTGACAGCTATGCCGAGCTCAAAAAGAACATCGATGACATGGAGCTCGATGTGACGAAGGATTCCGTCCTGATCCTTCGCAATGCCGGCCCTGTGGGTGCTCCCGGCATGCCAGAGTGGGGCCAGCTTCCCATTCCGAAGAAACTCATCATGCAGGGCATCCGTGACATGGTGCGCCTCAGCGACTGCCGCATGAGCGGCACCAGCTACGGGGCCTGTGTGCTTCACATCGCCCCTGAAAGCGCCATTGGCGGACCGCTTGCACTGGTGAAGACGGGAGATCTCATCGAGCTGGATGTCCCGAACCGCAAACTACACCTCCACGTCAGTGACGCAGAGCTGGACCAGCGCCGAGCCTCCTGGAAACCCGCCCCGCAACGATACCACCGTGGCTATGCGAAGCTCTACGTCGAGCATGTCACACAGGCTGATCAGGGGGCGGACTTTGACTTCCTTCAGCACGGTCCTGCCGTGCCCGAGCCGGACATCTTCTAACTTGCGTCACCTTCTTGTGAGGCTACAAATGCTGTCCCGACCGCCTGAGGGCAGCAATGCTGCAGACGGACCGCAAGTGTCAGCAATGGCAAAAGCGGGCTGTGGCTCAGCCTGGTAGAGCGCTTCGTTCGGGACGAAGAGGTCGTGGGTTCGAATCCCGCCAGCCCGACCACGGCTCCTGCGCGTATTTGAGATATTGAGGCAAGACATGGCGACCCCAACCCCACCCAAAAAAATTCTGCTCGCAGAAGATGTGCGCGCACTTTCCATGCGGCTGTCGCATGCACTTGAAACGCATGGTTACACGGTGTGCGTGGCAGAGGATGGGGAGGAATGCCTTGAGCAGATGGAAGCATTCAAGCCTGACCTGCTAGTGCTGGACCTGATCATGCCGAAAATGAACGGGCTTGAGGTACTGCGGCATCTCCGAGCGCAGCAATCGACGCAGCACATGCCTGTGATCGTCTGCACGGCGAAAGATTACTCCACGGAACTCAAACACATCCAGCAGACTGGGCCGGTGGATGTGCTCATCAAGCCGTTCGATCCCGAGTTGCTGCTGGAGAAACTGCGTCAGTACTTTCATGACGCAGCCACGACGAAAGGGGTCACGCACCGCGATCACCTGCCCGTCTCGGTGGAACAGTATGCACCGGTGCTGGATACCAAGCGTCCGCATGTGAAACTGTGGGGCACCCGTGGTTCGATCCCCGTCTGCGGCGCACGCTATGCCCAGCACGGTGGCAACACGACTTGCTTTGAATACAACACCGGAAAGGAGCGCATCTTGTTTGATGCGGGTTCTGGACTGCGGGATGCGGGTCAGTCGTTTCTTGCGGGCGGCCCCTGTCATATTCATCTCTTCATCACGCACACGCACTGGGACCACATTCAAGGGTTCCCGTTTTTCACCCCGATCTACGTGCCGGGGTTTGAAATCACGGTCTATGGGGAGCGTGGCTTTGGTAAAAACATTGAGTCGTTGCTCTGCGGCCAGATGGATCGCGATTATTTCCCGATTCAACGCGAGGATCTGCGCGCCAAGATCAACTTTGTGTTTCTCGATGATGCCCCGGTGAAAATCGGTGATGCGACTGTGACGCGCGAATTCACGCAGCATCCCGGGGCGACGGTGGGTTTCAAAGTGACTCATGAAGGCTGGAGCGCGGCCTTTGTGCCGGACAATGAATTTCTTCAAGGCTCCACCGTATGGACCACGGGGATGCCGGTGCCCGAACCGATCTGGATCATGCAGCCGATGTTCCCGGCGGCAATCACATCGGGGGCCTTCGCCGCCA
>NCCR01000147.1 GCA_002279765.1 Verrucomicrobia bacterium 12-59-8
AGGAGTTCGCCGACCGCCGGCAGCAGCAGCTCAAGCAGGAGGACATGCAAATTCGCAAGGGCCTCTACGAGGAAATCCTCGTTGTCGTCCGTGACCGTTCCAAGAAAGACGCCTTCGACATCGTCTTTGACAAAACCGGCGTCAGCCTTTCCACGGTGCCGATCATTCTGCATGTCAGAGAAGGTGCCGCCACCGACCTTACCGACCAGCTCATCGTCGAGTTGAACAAGGATGCGCCGCCTCCCGGCACTGAGCCCAAGAAGGAAGATGCCACCGCTCCGGCACCCAAGACAGACGAACTGAAAAAATAGCCTGCGGCAGTCAGTTTTCGAGGCACGCCGCAACACTTGCGACGTGCCTTTTTCGTTTCAGCCGCCATTTCATTCTGCATCATGAGCAACTCCATCACCCTGCAGAAACTCACTGAACTCGTCGGGGGAACACTCACCTCCGGCAGCCCGGAATCCGTCATCACCGGCCTGAACTCCATCATGGAAGCCGCGCCCGGTGAAGTAACCTTCCTTGGCAATGCACGCTACCTCCCTGCGCTCAAAAGCACGCGTGCCTCCGCCGCCCTCGTGCCGGAGGATCTCGTCGCTGAAGACGCACAGGAAGGCCTCGCTCTCATTCGCCTAAAGAACCCCACGCTCGCCTTCTCGCAGGTCATTCGTTTCTTTGGCCCTCCCGCCATTGAATTTGCGCCCGGCGTACATCCCACCGCCACGGTTGCGGCAGACTTGGTCTATGACCCGCTGAAGGTCAGCATTGGCCCGCATGCCGTCATCGAGTCCGGCGTGCATCTGGGTGCCGGCTGTGCAATCCACGCCGGTGCCTATATTGGTCGCGGCGTCAAACTCGGTGCCGACTGCGTCATTCATTCCAACGCCGTCGTCAAGGAGTTCTGCATCCTGGGCCAGCGCGTCATTCTGCACAGCGGCTCCGTGATCGGCAGCGACGGCTTCGGCTATGAAATGGTGCAGGGTCGCCACCAGAAGATTGATCAGGTCGGCATCGTGCAGATCGATGACGATGTCGAAATCGGCTCCTGCACCACCATCGACCGTGCCCGCTTTGGCCGCACGTGGATCGGCGAGGGATGCAAGATCGACAATTTGGTGCAGATTGGTCACAACTGCACGCTTGGAAAGCACTGCATCATTGTCTCGCAAACCGGCATCTCCGGCAGCACCCGCCTGGGCAACTACGTCACCATGGGGGGGCAGGTCGGTGTGGCCGGACACCTTGAGATTGGCGATAAAGTCATGTTTTTCGCCAAGTCTGGTGTCACAAAGAGCATTCTTGAAGCGGGTGCTTACACCGGTTATCCCGCCCGTCCGCTCATGGAAGGGCGCAAGATGCTCAGTCTTCCGGCCAAGATCCCCGATTTGCTTGATCGAGTGCGCGCCTTGGAAAAAAAACTCGCCGCCCTCGAAGGCGGAACGGTCCATTCCTGAGCAAGGTTCGTAACTTTGACTGAAGCCCGCGCAGACGTTGCCAAGGTCCCGTCTTCGATCTATTTTCATCCCCCCATGACCGCCGCCTCCATCCTCCCGCTTCCCGTGATGCCCGACAGCCACGGCCACTTCGGCCAATATGGCGGCATGTTTGTCCCAGAAACGCTCATGGCGGCGCTGACCGAGCTGTCAGACCACTATGAAAAAGCGAAGGCCGATCCCGCTTTCCAGCAGGAGCTCGACCGGCTTCTCCACGAATATGTCGGCCGCCCCACGCCGCTCTATTTTGCCGAACGCTGGACGGAAAAGCTCGGTGGCGCGAAAATTTACCTCAAACGCGAAGACCTGCTGCACACCGGCGCGCACAAGATCAACAACGCCCTCGGACAGATCCTGCTCGCGCAGCGCCTGGGCAAGAAGCGCATCATTGCCGAAACCGGTGCTGGCCAGCACGGAGTCGCCACCGCCACGGTGTGCGCACGGTTTGGCTGTGAATGCGTCATCTACATGGGCAAGGTGGACATGGAGCGCCAGGCGCTGAACGTCGCACGCATGCGTTTCCTCGGAGCCAAGGTCGTGGCCGTCACGGCGGGTCAGGCCACGCTCAAGGAAGCGGTGAACGAAGCCATGCGCGATTGGGTCACCAACGTGCGCACCACGCACTACATCCTCGGTTCAGCACTCGGTTCACACCCGTTTCCCATGATGGTGCGTGATTTCCACCGCATCATCGGCGTCGAGGCACGCCGCCAGATTTTGGAGCGTGAAGAGCGCCTGCCGGATCTCCTCGTCGCGTGTGTCGGCGGCGGCAGCAACAGCATCGGCCTCTTCCATCCCTTCCTGAACGACAAAGACGTGCGCATGACCGGCGTCGAAGCCGGCGGCGATGGCATCATCCCTGAACGCCACGCCGCACGCTTCCAAGGCGGTCGTCTCGGCGTCCTGCAAGGCACCAAGACCTGGCTCCTGGCCAATGCCGATGGCCAGATCGAACTCACCCACAGCGTCAGCGCGGGTCTCGACTATGCCGCCATCGGCCCCGAACACGCCTGGCTCCACGACCAGGGCCGTGTCACCTACAATTACGCCACCGACGACGAGGCGCTCGCCGCTTTCCAGGAGCTCAGCCAGGTTGAAGGCATCATCCCAGCCCTCGAAAGCAGCCACGCCATCGCCGAAGTCCACAAAGTGGCCCCCACCATGCGCAAAGATCAGATCATCCTCGTAAATCTCTCTGGTCGCGGAGACAAGGACGTCGCCCAGGCTGCACGTATGATCTTCGGTGAGGAATTGAAGTTTTGAGACATGCACCCTGTTCCGATAGTCGAAGACATGTCGAAGCTGAAATCGCTGCTGCATGACTCGCTCTCGCCGCATCTACCTGCGGCGCAGAAGGACATGCGCATCCTCAACCTCGCCTGCGGGCGTTGTGACGAGGCGGAGACTTTAATCCAGGTCGGCTCCGAACTCACCCAGGGTGGCGGGGTCGAAATGATCGGCGCGGACATCCGCATCCGCGAAATCCGGCAGGCGCGGGAAACGCATGGGCATCTGCCCGCCCAGTTTTTGATCGAGGACGCCACCAGGATCGACCAGCACAAAGAGCTTAAGGATGACTTCAACATGGTCTTCCTGCGCCACCAGAACTTCTGGCATGGCCCGGAGCTGTGGAAAAAGATTTTCGACCAGGGCATCGCCAAACTGCGCTCTGACGGCATGCTGGTCATCACCAGCTATTTTGATGTCGAGCACCGGCTAGCGCTGCGTGCGCTAGAGTCCCTGGGCATGGAGGTCGTCAGCAACAAGCGCAACAAGGACAGCCGGGCGCTGCAGGATGCTCCGGGCAAGTCCGTGGACCGCTGGGTGGCCGTTTTGCGGCAGCGCCGGGCTTGAGTCAGACTGTCAAGGCCATTTACAAGACTGCGGTGAAGCGGTAAACTCCGCCCCTTCCCCCAAAATTCCATGCATCGTTTTTTTCAAGTCTTCACCCTCGTGGCGGCGCTCGCCCTGAACGCACCGGTGGCGCATGCCCAGTCCATTGATGCCGGCAGCGAGGTGGCGGACCAGTACTTCCGCGGCTTTGTCCTCAACAACGAGGCCGCCAAACTCGAAGCCTCAGGTGACTTCACCCTCGCGCAGACCAAATTCAAACAGGCTGGCGAGATCATGGACAGCATCGCCCGCAACTACCCCATGTGGCAGACGGAGATGCGTACTGCGCGTCAGCAGAAGATTAATGACGCACTCCTACGACTACAGGCGCGCCCTGCGGCGGCACCGGCGGTCGTTGTCGCACCCACACCTGCACCGACGACTGTGGCAGCTCCGGCCCCCACGATGCCACTGGCCGCCATCCCCTCCCCTGGCGTATTGGCGCAGCCAGCCGCCACTCTGACCGCCACTCCCGGCAGCCTACCAAGTCTCAACGACATGCTGAGCCAATGGGAGCAGTTGTACAAGCAGCGCATCCAGGAACTGGAGTCCAAAACCAACCAGCAGCAGCTTGATCTCGGCAAATGGCAGAACTGGTACCAGTGGGCCTCCGGCGAAATCACCACCGCACGCGAACAAAACGACATCCTGGGCAAAAAAGCCACCGCCATGGAGCAGACCATCCTCGCCATGGGCCAGGATGTCGAAGCTGGCCGCGCCGCACAGGCCCAGATGAGCAAGCTGATGGAGGAAAAAATGGCGGTGGACCTGGAGATGCGGAAAAACGGCCAGCGGCTCATCGCCGCTGAAGCCGCTGCCAAAGAGGCTTCGCAAAAACTGGCCGACGCCTCCACCCAAATGACTGCGGCGGAGGCCGAGCGCGCCAAAATCCTCAAAGAACGTGACCAGCTTGGGAAGGAACGTGATGACGCGATCACCCAACGTAATGAAGCCGTGAAACAACGCGAAGTGGCTGTGAAGGAACGTGATGCCGCCAGCGCCCGCAGCCTGGGATTGCAGGTGGGGCTGGATGATTTGCAAAAGAAAACCAGCAGTGGTGATATGAAGCGCCTCGTTGCCGAAAACGAACGCTTGAAAAAGGAAATCGCCGAGGCGCAGAAGCAGGTGGAAACATTGAAGGCGGATGTCGGCCGCAAGGATCAGGAAATCGCCACGCTGCGCGGTCAGCTCACCGGGCTCCAGGGCGAGCTTGCCGAGCTGCGCAAAGAAAGCGCCACCTACCAAACGCAGGTGGCTGATCTGACGAAGCAGCTCAAGGAACTCCCAAGCGGCATGGCGGGCAAGATGGCCGCCACCCCTGAACTCACCCAGGAAAATGAATTGCTGCGCAGCATCATCATGCGCCAGTTGCGCGCCCAGCACCGCCAGCAGGCGGCCAAGGATCTCATGATCGCCGAGCTGCAAAAAATGGAGAACGCCTCGAACGATCTCGTCAAACAGGTCGAGGAAATGAAGAACGCACGCATGATTCTGACCCCGGAAGAGGAAAAGCTCTTCTCCGATCCCGTCGTACGGGAGCTGCTCGGCCCCAAGGGCGTGCAGGCCACGCTCATCGCCAACGCGTCGCCTGAAAGCGACAAAAAAGCCGCCCCTCCTGCACCGACATCCGTCGAAAAACTCATCAGCCAGGCCAACGAATCCTACATGAACAAGGATTTCGAAAGCGCCGCCCGGCTCTACCAGGACGCGCTGCGGGCCGAGCCCAAGAACATCACCGCCCTGATCGGTCTGGGCATCACGCGCCAGCGTGAAAACAAACACGCCGATGCGGAAGTCTCCCTGCAGAAGGCTCTCGCCTATGATCCGACCAACGAGCCCGCCGCCTTTGCTCTCGGTGTCACCTATTTCAAACAGGAACGCTGGAAGGATGCGATGACCTACTTTGAAAAGAGCCTGGCCAAACGCCCCGACAACGCCAGCGGCAGGCATTACCTGGGCATCATCGCCACCAAGCTGAACCTGATCGAACGTGCCGAACGTGAGTTCAAGACAGCGCTCGCCATTGATCCAGCCTACGGCGAGGCCCACTTCAATCTGGCGGTGCTCTACATCACTTGGGATCCGCCCCAGTGGGACAAGGCACGTGAGGCATACGACGAAGCGATCAAAAAGGGCGTCCGGCCCGACCCCAACCTCGAAAAACTGCTCGAAGGCGGCAAGGTTTCCCAGCGGTAAAAAGCACGGCGGACACGATTCAACACATCGCAAAGTCGCGGTCCTCCCCCCCCAGCGCTGCTGGAGCGCAAGAGAGCTTTGATTGGGATGAATTGAGCGTCAGCGCATCCGCCCGCTGAGATCAGGGGCGAACTTCTTCGCCGGTGGTCGCGTTCGTCAGCGTGATCTGCTCGCGGTGGAAAGCAGGATCGCTGCGGAAGGTGAGGCGCGCCTGATATTTGCGCTCAAGATCAACCAGCAGTTCACCATCTTCAGTCTTGAGGCGTGTCATCACCTCGGGATGAACGATGACAATGAGGCTCTTCTGATCTTCTTTGGCACGGCCCAGCACCGAGACAAGTCGGCGCTGCAACTCCACGCTCATGGTGAGCGGCGTCTTGACCTGGCCGTGGCCTTTGCAATACGGGCAGGGTTCATAGAGCGTGGTGCCGAGGCTCTCATTGAGACGCTGGCGGGTCATTTCCATGAGACCGAACTGCGAAATGGGCAGGACCTGGGTCTTGGCCTTGTCACGCTTGAGATGGTCCAGCATCAGCTTGTACACAGCCTGCTGGTCGCGGCGGTGTTTCATGTCGATGAAATCCACGACGATGAGACCGCCCATGTTGCGCAGGCGGAGCTGGCGCGCGACTTCGGCTGCGGCTTCGAGGTTCGTTTCGAGCAGGAGCTTGTCCACATCCTTGTGGCCTTTGTTGCGGCCGGTGTTGACGTCAATGGAGACGAGCGCCTCGGTTTGATCGATCACAATGTAGCCACCGCAGGGCAGCCAGACCTGGCGGTAGAAGGCGTTGTCGATCTGCTTCTGGATGCCGTAAAACTCAAAGATGGCACCCTGGCCCTGGTAGAGGTTGATCCGGCGCTTGGCACGGCCGGAGATGTGAGCCGCCATGCGCTGCATGCGCTCGACGGTGGCGGCGTCATCACAGGCGACTTCGTCGATGTCCTCGGTGAGGAAATCACGCACCGTACGCTCGACGAGATCAGGCTCCTGGAAGCAGCAGACTGGGGCGTTCTGGCCATCACGCTTTGCGACGATCTGATCCCACTCGTCGAGGAGGATGTTCAGGTCGCGCACGATGTGACGCGCACGTTTGCCGGAGGCTTCGGTGCGCAAAATGATGCCCATGCCTTCAGGCAGGCTGATTTTTTCAATGATCTTGCGGAGCCGGGAGCGCTCCTTCGGGTCTTCAATCTTGCGCGAAATGCCGCAGGTGTCGTTCAGCGGCATCAGGACGAGCAGACGGCCCGCGAGGGAGATGTTAGTGGTGACACGCGGACCTTTGTTGCCCACCGGCCCCTTGGTGACCTGCACCATGATCTCGGAACCGATCGGATACAGAGTGGGGATGTCCTTGGCCTCAATGCGCTTCTTCTTTTTGCTGCCACCACGGTTGATCTCCTCCAGGCCGGCATCCAGCGCGGCGGGGATGGCGTCCCAAAAATGCAGGAAGGCGTTTTTGTCGAAGCCGATGTCGATGAACATGGCCTTGAGGCCCTGCTCGATGTTGCGGATGCGGCCTTTAAACACGCTGCCAATGAGGCTGTTGGTGCCGACACGCTCGATGTTGTATTCTTCGACGACACCTTTGTCCAGCAAGGCGACGCGGTTCTCCAGTTTCTCGCAGTTGATGACGAGACGCACACCGCTGCGGATGTCGCGCTTGCCGGTGAGCAGTTCTTTGATTCTTTGAACGAAGGTCAATGCCATGATGTAAAGTCTCCCTGAAAATGATGCAGCTCTTCAGCGAAAGAGCTTGCGGAAAAATCCGCCACCGCTTGGAGCGGAATCGGATGGTTGGGTTTCCTGGGAGCCTCCCCGGTTGAAGATACCGACCCTGCGCACTGGCACGGCCTTGGGCACATTCTGTTCGGAGCTGCTTCCGGCCGATCCCGCTGAATCGGCCTTCCGTTTGATGTTGGGCGTCGTTTTCACACGCGGCGCGTCAGCATCATCCGGTTCTGGTGCGGACACACCCGTGCCCACGTCTCCGTCCTCATCCGCATTGAGTGCCTCAGGCACCGCAACATCGGCGTATTGGACGGATGCAATATGATTGAAATGACCTTCCGCAGGTTCCATCGGCGTGATCGCGATGTTGAACTTGGGATTGTCCAAGGCCAGGCATTGCTCCAGCACACGGCGCGCCACCGGCGCAGCACAGCCACCACCGGATTTGCCGTTTTGCACGAGCACGGCAACGGCGAATTTGGGATCCTTGTACGGTGCGAAACAGATGAACCAGGTATGATTGTCGTCATGCCTGACACGCTTCTCGTCGAGACGCCAGTTCTGTGCGGTGCCGGTCTTGCCCGCCACCTCCACTCCGGTGATGCGCGCGCCTTTGCCCGTGCCAGAAGGATCGTTGACAACCTTCCACATGCCTTTGCGAATGACCTCGATTTCCTCCGGCTTCACACTGGCGGATAGATCGCCCCGGAGACTGGGTGGATTTTCCAGCACGGCCTGGTCATGGTCCATCACACGCTTCAGCAGATGCGGACTCCATGCCTTGCCACCATTGGCAACCGTGGCGCTGACCGAGGCCATTTGCAGCGGGGAGGCCAGCACCATGCCCTGGCCGATGGACGTGTTGGCCGTGTAACCATCACTCCAGCGCTCGGCGGGGCGATGCGCGCGCAGCCAGTCTGGGTTGGGCAAAATCCCGGGGTCTTCATCTTCCAGCTCAATGCCGGTCCTGGTGCCTACACCGAGAATCTTGCCCACCTTGGTGATGTTGTTGATGCCGGCAGCATTGCCATAGCGGTAGAAGAAGCAGTTGCAGGAGAATTTGATGGCGTCACTCAGACCAAGCATGCCATGCGAGCCGCCGTTCTGGCGCTGAATCCAGCACTGCATTGGCTTGTTGCCGTAGGTGACGCTGCCGCTGCAGTTGAAGTGGCTCATGTTGATGCCGGCGAGGCAGCCGGCAAAAGAGATCGGAATTTTGAAGGTCGAGCCCGGCACGTGCCCTTTCACCGCGCGGTTGAGCAGCGGGATGGTGGTGTTACCAAGGAGCGCATCCCAGTCGGACTGCTGGATGCTGGGGATGAACTGATTGGGATCGTACGAAGGAACGGAAACCATCGCCAGCACCTCGCCGGAGTTCGGCTCAATCACGACCACGGCACCTCGGCCCACCTTGCCATCACGCAGGGCCTTGTCGGCAATGATCTGCATGCGCGCATCGAGCGTCAGATACACGTCATTGCCCTTGCGGGGCTCGACGTATTCCTCATCCACTTCGCCGACCGGCCTGCCGCGCTGGTCACGCTGCATGACTCGCACACCGGGCTTGCCCCGCAGATAGTTGTCGAAGCTTTTCTCCACGCCGGCACCACCGAAGTCATCCGGCACGTAGTAGTCCCAGCCCTTGCGGTCCTCGGCCGAGGCGCGTTGGTCGTCTGGCAGACGCACGTAGCCAAGAATGTGGCAGGCGACCGATTTGAGCGGATACACGCGCGATGCACGCTCGGCGACAGTGACGCCTGGCAGTCCCAGATTGTGCTCGGCGATGCGGCTGAACTCGGCAAAAGTCAGATCATCACGATACACCCATGGCACCGCCCCTCCGAAGCTGCGGTAATGCACACGCAGGGAATCCACGGAGTAGTCCTTGTGAACACCCATTTCGAGCATGCGGGCGGTAATGGTCTCCTCGAAAATTTTATAAATGTCGAGTTCGGGCTTCATCCGCTTGATGCCCCTTTCAGAGATTTCAAAGGTGATCTCCGGCACGGCCGTCTTCTTGATCTTGGCGAGCCGCTTATACTCGGTGACGACCTCCGCCAGATTGATGCGCACCTCAAAGCTGGCCTTGTTGGTGGCCAGCACGACGCCGTTGCGGTCCTTGATCTCCCCACGCGGACCGGGAATGCGCGCACGTTCCTTTTTCGCCCCAGGAATCATCTTGGCAAACTCCTCCCGGCGGTCAATCTGTAGCGACCATAGCCGGAACACAAGCAGCCCAAATCCGCACAGCATAGCGAGGGAAAACAGATAGAGCCGGAAGTGATATTTAACGACCATCGAATCGGTACCTCAGGCCTTCGTATTTGATTTCATAGCTGGACAGGCGGGCAAGTGAATAAAGCAGCAAAAAGATGAGCGGCGCAGCCAGCATGGCAAGCAGGGAGTCCGTGATCATCTTTGACCACACACCCGCCGGAAACTGCAGCGAGCCGCGCAGAAACGTGATGATGAGATACTGCGAAAGCAGCCACGTAAAAGTGGCCAGTCCGACCATGAGCACTGGAAGCTCCAGGCGGCCACGTTTGAACAACGGGCGGATGCCCTGCAGCAGCGTCCCGAGCATGCCAAACAACACGATGGAAAGTCCGAAGGGCAGCGGATGACTACCCGCCCCCAACTCCAAATCCGCACCGGTGCCAAACACATCCTCCGCACCCGACAGGCTCTCCACCACCCCCGGCAGATGGCGGGCGTCCCAGATGAAACCGGTCATGAACGCCAGCAGCAGCATCATCGAAAAAGGTGCGGCCACGGAGGCGCTGAAGAAAAACACGGCTGGCAGAAACAGCGTGGCGAACTGGGCGATCTCCAGCCCGGGAAT